>NZ_JBFLAB010000001.1:0-165815 GCF_040742695.1 Microbulbifer discodermiae
AATGAAGTAGAGCGTCTGTTTCGCCGCTTGAAAGGTTTCCGAAGAATATTTAGTCGATTTGATAAGTTGGATGTCGTTTTTAAGTTCTTCATCAACTTTTCATTGATCGCTGACCGGCTAATTAGTGTTAACAGGCCCTAGAACAAAATCATATAAAAGTCATAAGAACGTCAGGAGTTTTAAGACCAATTCAATTAAACTGACTTATTGCTCAATAATATTTAAATAAGGATAGTTATGAAGCATATTTGTATTTCAGCTCTTCTGCTACTTTATGTGCTACTCATAAGTAGCAAGAGTTATGGTCAAGATACAGTTTCAGCCTCTAAGGACCTTTATTTTGGGCTAACGCCTCCGGACATGGTAGCAATGCCTCTTGCATTAGACGCCATGTCTGCAGAGGGATGGGAGCTAGGTGGACTACACGGTTCAGGCATGGATGAATTTTACTTTATCTCCTCCCTTGCTGGACCTTTTCGGCCTGTCGTTATCAGCTTTCGCAAGGAAGGCCGAATCTGGAAGAAATACGACTTTTATTCTTCGGGAAGCGATATTATGTACTCGAAAGATAAGTACATAGAGCGAACCGACACAGGCTGGTCAGAGATGAAAAGCATTGGAGCTGCTTTCGAAGACATAAGAATCATGCGCCTTACCGCTTCCTTAAAAGGAACCTTGGTTTTTGACGAAGTAGGCACTAATGGAAACGGCATTATTCGCTATTCACGTTTAGTAGATGGGAAACGTGAAGCGCCGAAACCCTTCGCTAAGGAAATAAATACTGGAAAATGGAATGCTCACCCTTTCATCGCTCCAGATGAGTCCTATATCATTTGGGATAGCGAGAGAGAAGGCGGATATGGGAGAACTGATATGCATATCAGTTTTCGAAAAAAAGATGGCTCCTGGGGGGAGGCTATTAACTTTGGAGATAAGATAAACACAGACGGTTGGGATGGCGGAGCGTACGTAACGCCCGATGGAAAATACCTTTCCTTTTGCCCGAACTGCAACCCACCATATGACAGGATGTGGGTGGATGCGCAGATTATTGAAACACTTAGGCCCAAAGAGTAAACCATATAACAATCGCGACAAGAGCGACGCCAAAAGGCAGCGCGCCTTTTGCTAGCGATATATGCACAAGTAAATCAATCGTCATCTGTATTATGGAAACTAAATCAATAACTGATTTTAAATTAAGGATAAACTATGAACCGCACTTACTCTTCAATTTTTATATTTCTCTTTGTTGTAATATTTAGTGTTACTGGTTACGGTTTCGATAAACTTCCAGCTTTAGAAAATCGCTATTTTGGTGAACAACCACCAAGCATCACACCCAAGCTATTTGCACCCAAAATACTTTCACCGAATGGCTTGTTTGAAGGTGGCGCATTTTCACCTGATATGAAATCATTTTATTTTACCAGGAAAAATGGCAAATATAAAGAACGTACATTTTTTGTTATTCATTATGAAAATAATCAGTGGAGCGAAGTGTATGAGACAGATTTGAAATGGCCTTTATTTTCTGCTGATGGTAATACCATGTACCTTGGAAAACAGTATAGCGAACGGACGGAAACTGGTTGGTCTCAGCCTAAAGAGATGGGAGAGTTCTTGAAAGAACAAGCTCACGGTTTGTCAGTTTCAGCTAAGGGTACCTTTTATTTTCCTTTTTTTAAACAGGAGGATAATGGCCATGGCAACATTGGTTATTCTCGCTTGGTAAATGGAAAATATGAAGAACCCATTAAATTGGGACCTGAGATTAACCAAGGTGATTATATCGCTCACCCATATATTGCGCCAGATGAGACTTACTTAATGTGGGATGTAGAACGAGATGAAAACCACGGTAGTAGCCAACCAGATATTTATATTAGCTTTAGAGAGAGCGATGGTTCATGGGGACAGGCTATAAATATGGGAAACGAAATAAATACACCAATTTATGAACAAAGCCCTCGTGTCTCGCCAGATGGAAAATACCTGTTTTTTATGCGTGGTGAATGGGTAACGGAAAAAGATGGCAGCCGTAACTGGGTAGGTAAAAGTTACTGGGTGGATGCGCAAGTTATTGAAAATCTCAAGGCAAACAATAGGTGATTGAATGTAGCGCATATAACAAAGCATTAAAGGCGGATTCGTAATAGTTGACTCGTCTTCGCTTCTCAGTATAGTCAACTATTACCCTTGCTTGAAGCGTTACGTGTCACAAGTATGGAACCAGAGATTTATAAAGTAGAATTGATTGGTAGTGGATCTCTGTCTGTAATGGCCAAGCCGGTGTCTGGAGAATGGATAGAGGGGGAATTCGCAGGTATAGCGAGATTTGGTATAAATAGAATAGTCTCGTTGCCAAAGGAGCACGAAGCAGCTTAAGTAGGGTTGGATAGAGAGGCTGAGCGCACTACAGCCACCTTGATGACTGTTTTTCCACCTTGCAAACTTGCACAATTTTTGCGCAACGGCACGACTTTAGTAAAAGCGTTGGAAGACTGCAGTAGAATTGCTTCCGAAAGTGCAATTAAAAGAATAAATAGTGACGGCTACCGATCTATATAGAAACTGTGCTGGATTTTCTGCAGGTTATATTGCCCTGCATACTTATCTTCATGTTTATATTAAATTCTGAATGATCAGTTCATAGACATGAGATAGTTGGGTTTTTCAGGTTGACTTTTTCGAAGGAGTAATGGTATTTATAAATATTTAGTATTTTTACAAATGGGAGCACAGAAATTTTTTTAGTGACGTAGCTGGATTTTGTTTCGGTCACCATATATGCGTATATACAACTCCATCCACAACAAGGCAAATCTGGGAATGCGTTGCAGACGTTTCGCTTGAGCAATGCGCTCAGATTAATGAAATTTAATTTATTAGGAAAGGCAAGGCCATGCGAGCAAAAATCAGTGCCTATTGTATTTTATTATTTTTTCTTTTCCTATGTTTTCCGAAGAAATTTCATCAAAAGAAGAAAAGGAAATGAAAGCAGAAGGTAGTTTCGAGATAAAATTGGAACCTGCAAATGACAAAGTCGCTCCAGCCGGCCGAATGATTATTAACAAAAGTTATACCGGAAATATGGTTGGCACCGGCACTGGTCAGATGCTAAGCAAAAGAGCTGAGAGTGGCGTGGCTGTCTATTCAGCAATTGAAGAATTTGTCGGTAGCATAGGGGACAAATCCGGAAGCTTCACTCTCAGCCACTATGGTTTGATGTCTAAAGAATCACAGGAATTAACAATTAAAATCATACCTGGCTCCGGCAGCGGTGATCTGGCTTCTATTACAGGCTCACTTCAAATTAACCAAAACCTGGGCAAACATTCTTATATCCTTACTTATAAGCTGGAATCCGAATAACACCTGAAATAGATGTATTAATGGGTTAGACACGCCGACCACAGAAGAAGTACAGTGGCAGAAAACAATAGCTGTTGTAGTGACAGCTGAAGAAGTGTTGTTCACGCTCCCCATGCACTGGACGTTCATGGCATCGAACACAAGGATCAACCGCTTGGGCGCCTTCTTGTGGCGGGCCACGAACTGGTCGAAGAGCACCTCGTGCAAACCTACCGCGGCGGGCGATCCTGTTGGTGTCCAAAGCGGGGCAGACAAGGCGCTGATCGCACTCGCACAAAGCAAAAGGCCAGCATCGGAGGCCAGGTCACCACCAGTGAAGCCTGCAGTGATTTTGCGACGGGAAAGGGATGAAAATCGGGGTTCAGGCTGGTAGCATTCTATCACGGCATAATTTCTTATCGGACTGTTTTTAGCACCAATGACGATAAGGCTTTCCGCTGTTCTTGTATCCGGGCTCGTGCAAGGCCCGGGTTAAAGCTTACAAAATCTTTGGGATTTTGCGAAGATAGGCGTTGTGACTAATATCTTGACTGGCTCTGTAGTACCAAGCAGTCGTAATGATCTGTCCTTCATTTGGAAAATAATTCGGCAACGAAAAATCGCTGAGGAAATAATAATCAGGATAGTAGTGAGCGCAATGACTAAGATTTAAGGGGTATGTGAGAGTATATGAATTGACACTGGGGTTGCAATCACTCAATTAGAGGAATAGAGAATGCAAAATGAAGAGATTGAAAAGAAGAGAGAAAAGCTACTTACTTACTGTATAGCAATAGGCGCAGGAATTGGTGCCAGTCTTGGATCAGCTTTCGGTGCTGCATTCGGCAGCGTTGCAATGGGGGTCTCTTTTGGCCCGATAATAGGTGCTTGTTTGGGAATAGTCTATTGGGCCCTGATGAAAGATAAAAAGAATTAGTACAAAACTCCAGCAGCATATAAAAATGTGGTGGAATCACAGCTCCTCGTCATTTGGCTTATGAACTAATTATTACGCTGGTGCAATATCAGTCAAATGTGGAGCTAAGAGTAATCACGCTATTAACTTTTGTAGTGGTCTACTAAACCCGGACACCAATTCCAGCGGTAGCGTTACCACCTGAAATAGAAATGTTAAGTGATTAGCTATACCAGCCGGCCTGGTTGAATTTTAGCCAGACACCCTGGCGAGCAGACTTTGGATTACCGGGGAACAGATTATTGATGCCTTGATGGACGGCAGAACTCTTCGCCAGTGTTAGGAAAATACACTCATTGTCGCTTAAAGCTTCAACTTGATTGAATTAATTGCAAAAAGGGAATACGGTGGGTCTGCTGCCCTGGCGTCCAGCCGACAAACCTGTGCCGGCTATAAAAAATGGCAAAAACAGATTAAAAATAGATAAAAAGCTCATTAAATAGCGCAAAGATTCTTATTCAGCCCGCGAGCGCCCCACAACAGTGGCGCTCGCGGGAAATCCATAACCACAGCAAATCGAATTACAAATCAAAATCAAATAAAGAAGGACCACATCATGACCGCGTGAGTAAGGCATAAGCGCCACCCCCCGGTGCTGCCACACCGAGAGATGGCTAACCCCGAAAGATAAGTTAGTATCTAGCGAGGCTGTCTTGGATGATACGCCACACATTCGCTCGTCTTCAATAAGGTTCCCCCTGAAGCCGGGCTCTTCTGGTCACCCCCGCCCCTGGCGCCGGGGTGTCCTGTGGCGTAGCGCGACCATTGGTGTGGTGCTCTACTTCAGCCGCGCACCGCCCCGGCTACGCGGCCTATCCCCGGATTTATCTCTTATTTTCCCTAAGGACCGCGCCTGCGGCGAGAGTAACGGTGCAAAACCAATCGCTTTGATAACGCCTTCCGCCCCAGGCCATTCAAGGAGCCGATAAAGATGGCCGTATTCCCCTGTCGATTGTCTGAGCCACTACAACTGGAAAGCTTTTATACCATTACGCCTGTAGCCATCCACGACGATATCGTGGAGTTGGACATTGCGCCATGCGAGGTTGGTCGTCCCCTATGGCTCAAGCGCTTATTTGAGCTGCAGGAGCAAGCCTGGGAGCTGGCGGACCACCAGGCCTTGTACCCCTCCTCCCATACACCAGCTCAACTCAAACCGACCAAACGAAAGCGATCTTGACCCCAAGGGCAGTATGCCCCTGAGGATTGTAAGGTCCCAGCCGTACCCAAGCGTCTACCCTCTCTTGCCCACACTGTGGGAAGGTAGGCGCAGTTAAGAAGGTCTGTCAGCAGCCTGCCTCTCCCCGCCGGTACCGCTAATCGCTGCAGGCGACACTGCCCGTGTCTGTACCCAATAGAGGCCTCAAGGGGGAGATGGAGGGCGGCCTGTCCATAATCGTATCTGGGCAATGGTGCCGTTTTGTGGGAAGCGTGGCGTACCAATCTATATACGGATCACAGTGATCATTATTTGAACGGGATATAGGACCGCATCAGAAAATACAGTAAATACAATGAGTTAGCAGTTCTAATATGATTCCATGAAAGTAATCTTGACGACCAATTCCCTACCACAGGTAGTTGTACCCATCTTATGTAAATGGGCAATTTTTAATCAGGTTTTCAGGGTTGGCGCAGAATTGCTTCCGAAAGAATAATCAGGATAATAGTGGTGATAACGACCACCAACCACTATATAAATGTTATTTGAATAGGTTGTGCAGAGAGCCACTAACGAATGGGATCATTAGAAGAAACGACTATCTACTGTCCCTACTGTGGAGAATCCATTACTGTACTCATCAACGGTGAAGAGGTCGGTCAAGAATACATCGAGGACTGCCAAGTCTGCTGCAAGCCTATAATATTTAACATATCAATGGGCATGAATGGAGACCTATCTGTTTCAGTCAGGGAAGAGAATGAAACTTACTAATAAATCAGATAGAAAAGTGGTCAAATACATTCCGGGCCTGCAACCCTCCAAAGGGCCCGCGAACAATACGCGCCCCTACCGCGGAGTTACCCGCTAACCCAACTATGAACATTATTTGGCCTGAGAAACTTTAGAATACAAAGGCTTATCTCTTGGTAGCAGAAACCCGGAATGACATAGCGGGTTTATTCTCTTCGCTACTAGTGCCCGATGTAGAGAGCGGCGAATCTTTGATTTACCTATACAACATCGAAGTATCAATCAAAGATCGGCACCAGGGAAATCGTACAAAATCTAATTTCGAGGCTAGAAATACTAAGGCTATTTAGATTAATTCAGCGCCTTTCGTGATAATTGTCACCGTCAGAATAAAATCATGTAAAAATCATAAGGACGTCGGGTATTTTAAAGCTAGCTTGGTTACATTGGCCGCTTGTTCAATCCTATCTAAGCAATAGCAAATAATTTGGAATAATAAGGAGTACACTGTGAAATCTATTTACCCATCAGTAGCTCTGTCATTTTCTGTATTGATAATGGGTATCGCGTGTGAAGCTAAACCAACTCTCTATACAATCGCTTACTATTCAAATAAATCCGGTCATGGGGAAATTTATCTTACCGATGTTGAGGGCACATCAAAATTTAGACTTACCAATCGTGCCAATAATGATGGCTATCCGGCTTGGTCCCCAGACGGAAAACACATAGCTATGTATGCATACCATGATGGAAACAAAACATGGTCTATCCATACAATAAATATTGATGGTACGAACAGGAAGAGGTTAACTCATGCAAAAAATAAAAAGGATTATGCTCCAACATGGTCTCCTGATGGGAAAAGAATCGCTTTCGCAAGGGAATACAGAGATACGGAGAAAACTTTACAAACAGAAATTTGGATTATGAATTCAGATGGTAGTGGACAAACGCAAATAAAACCACTGAGTGGTGGAGCACCTGATTTTACAACAGATGGTAGAATAGTCTTTAACTCAGCATTCAAAGATAAAAAAAATGAAATAAGCATAGCTGATATTGACGGTGAAAACATTATTCAATTAACAAACAATGAAGCTGAAGAGTGGCATCCTGAGGTTTCCCCCAATGGCAAGCAAATAGTTTTTATGTCTGATAGAGACGGAAATTATGAGATTTATAGTATGGATATAGATGGCACCAATCAAAAACGATTAACATTTAATAATGTTCGTGATTCGACGCCATCCTGGTCACCTGATGGCTCTAAAATAATATTTACATCACGCGATAATGAGGGCGAAAAACATGTCTACATCATGAATAAAAATGGAACTTCTGTAAGAAAGTTTATATCTGATGGTGCCACTGCTGCGTGGTTAAAAAAGCATAAATAATAATTTTGACAGAAATATAATAAATCTGGCATACCGACGACACTCAAATATAGTTTAATATTTGACTTTTAGCTTATGGAAAACGTTTTTCAGTTCTTCAAATTATTAGTCAATGCAGCTTACAGCAATCATTAGTCCGCGATCGTCGGACCGCTTAGATCCCCGCACTGAAAGTGCGGGATTTTGCGCGCATACAATTAAAAACGCTCCTACCATCAGGAACAGGATGGCCTATCGGGGGCTCCTGCTAATTGGCGATCCCACAGATGCACAGGACCTCCGCCTTGTGGTTATGGCAATTCTTGTGGCCGTCGCTCTTCAGTTTGCCCCACTTTTTCGTCTTGCAGTTGCCATAGATGCCGACGTTCTGTCCAGCATAGGTGAAGCGCTTGCAACTCTTCTCCGTGCCCCCGCTTCCGTCGTCATAGACCCCGCTCCAATATCGCCCCTTATGGCACTTCTTCGAGAGGGCATTGTTGAGAGTGCTGGAGGCACTGCCCTCGCCGTGCGCCGGTAGCATCAACTGATTGTACGAATCCGCAATCTGGACCAGGTCGTTCTTGTGGCCATCGCCAAACACCGGTAACGACGGGTCCATCGCCAAGACGGTCGGCAGAGAGATCAGGTCCCCCTGCGGGTCCGTCGCAGCAAAAGGCACGGCCTTCACCAAGCCCCACGGGCCCTTGCCTGTCAGACAGGTTCCGTTCTTCGGCGTGTACGCGGAGCAGTAATCACTGTTACTCGCGAAACCTCCAGCCGTAACGCCGCCAGGGAAGATGAGGTATGCATTGCGTGTATCCTCAACGGAGGGTGTCGGTTCGTCGTCTGCAGCCCCATCACCCTGGATCACTTGCGCCATATCATCTTCCGGGGCGACCTGTGCTTTGGAGGTATTCCCGGTGGCGTATGCCGCCGAGGCGAGACCGGCGGATAAACTTATTAATACTGCAAAACCACTCTTAATCAAGCTCATAGTTATCTCTCTAACATCAATAATGGACCATTCCAGTATTTAAGGTTTTTTGTAAAGCAATATTATGGAGGTGCCTTCACATTGCTTTCTAAAACCCTAAAATAGGATCGTAAACGCAACCTACCTGTAGCCAGCTATTTTTCTAAATGGCACTCCTTTGCTAAATATAATACTGTTTCCGATGACTCTACTTATTAGCCACTATCATTCCGATATCTGATAAATTATTCGCCACATCAAGATCGCTTGGACTTACTTTAAGTACATTTAATACTTTTGGTAGAGATTAGGAAAATTTCCCAAAAATTCTCAAGTGAAGGAAGTATAAAGCCCACTTCCGCCATTCACAAGCAAACGCAAACCCAATTTGCAGGTTCTTCTTTTGTCTTTTTATAGCGCCGCAGAGCGAAAATCGGACAAATTTTATCCATTTATAGGTTTCACTAAACAACTCGGGCGGCTGTGCGGTGGGCAGAATTCCACTGGGTCCGCAGTGTAGATGGAGAAGTTTAGTTGAGCAGCTTCACCGCAGGTTGTGCAGCCTCCGGCGGGCTTTCGTGCGGCTAAATATCGGTTTTCATTTTTTTTCAAATTCTTTGAGGCGCTTAGATAGAATCTCGCAATCGTGTAAAATACAAGCGTATTTCAATGGGCAGCCCTTACCTAAAAACGCTATACCTATTAATTATCAAATTTACGAATCCCGACTCAATATCACACAATTTCGTATGCTCACTTATAAGTTATGCAAATTACATTGATAACGAGTAAGTAAGTAAGTAATTGAAGATCTTGAGGAGTTCTCGAGAAGTGCATTTTTACCGCCGCTTTGCTCCTATTATCGTACATGAACTATAGAAACCAAGCCGTGACTGACTGTGGTGTTAGCTTCCAGAATTACCCATGAAAAGTAACCACCTCACTACCGCTAAATCAATTTTTCACTCCCGAAGATTACTTTTATACTCCGAATACCAAAACCCGCTTACCTACCCTGTGGGTTGCCGCTCCCGGGCAATGGAAATCCCACCGGGTCATCGGCCACATCCCTGGTGAGGCGCCCCCGAAAAGTACAGCCATAGGGCGGCGGGTAGACATCCAGCGGTCTCAGTTCAAACACAAACTCCACCTGCGGCTGGCCTGGCAGAAGAACCGGGTTGGTAAACAGACGTATCTGGAAACGAAACTCCTGCTCTTCATCCACGATAACCAAAACACCGTCGCGGGTTATAGACCAAAGGACCAGCGTTGTTACAGGTTCCAGCGGCTCCAGGTCACTCAATAGCGCCCTGGCTTGCGTAAGGAATTCCAGCCGGAAGGGATTTCCGCAGTTGATGCTAATTGCCTCCACTCCTTCCAGCGCACGAAACAGGCGCAGGTCTTCCTCCAGCGTCACCAGCAGGTCGATATCCACCAGATGGTCCTCGACCCTTTGCAGCCTTACAAATTCGTCCAGGCTGCGCAGCAGGTCGCTCTTTGGGGGCAATGTCTCAAATGGCTGTCTGGAATAGACGGAAGGCCTTTGAATCCACAACAGTGCGGCCCGCCAGTTGATTCTGGAGAGGATAAATGTCTGCTCAAAATCCACTCCCCCATCCATGCGGTTATCGCGCTCGACACTCAGCAGGTTGCCCCGCTCGTCATAACCATAGATAAACGCAACCCTCGCGCCGGTGGCCAGCAGAGGCGTGTCCGGCCGAAGATCGCTTCTGGTTTTTACCAAAACCTGTCCCGCTGCATCGTATTGATAGGTGACCTCGAACACAGCGGTCTTCTGACTGCCCACATGATCAAACCAGACTTCCCTCACCAGCTGTATGTCATTGTCATAAACAAATTCGCGCGACCGGTCGATATTGCCATCCTCGCCGAAATCCACCGTAAGCAGCAGCAACTCTCGGCCCAATCCATACTCTCTTTCCACCAGCAGGCGCAGGGGGATATGATCCGGCGTTGTGCCCCGAAAACGCTGGCGAACTATTTGCCCCCGCTGGTTGTAGAAAAACTGCCACTGGCCTGTGCCAAGTTCCGCTGTATCGAAACCCAGCAGGACCAGCTGCGCCAGTTGGTCAAACTCCCTTACCCGGACCGGTGCAGCTTTACCTGCAACAAAGAGCCGCTCGGTTTTCAGTACGCCTCCCGCAAAATAATCAAAACTGGCCAGCAGCTCCCGGTCCCGACGCAACTCTGTCAGGCGCCCGGCGCTGTCCAATTGATAGAAGAGGGTAAACTGAATCCTGTGGTCACTGCTGGCATCCCGGGTCTCGGTAACCCGAATTTCGTAAGCCAGATCCCCAAAAACATAGTCCCGGGTCTGGATCAGGTCGAAGTTGCCATCCCCGTTGGTATCCCTGCGGATTTCGATCAGGTTGCCCGCACTGTCATAGTCGAACCGGGCCAATTCATCGTCCACCCGAAGGGCTTCGGCCTCCAGGGTCAAACTGAGGATATTGCCAAATTCATCAAAGGTGGCCAGCTCGGCAATCGCCGTCAGGGGGTCGCGGTCATAGTCCCGCAATATCTCTATCAGGTTGCCCGGATCGTCGTACTTGTAGTCGATGATTTCATCCAAAAGCGGGGCTGTGAGGAAATCCAGGGTTTCCCCCACTGGCAAATAAAAACCGCTCACCAGCCCCACTGATCTGTAGTAACTATCCAGCACCATTCCGGTATTCCTGACCGCAGCGGAATCCACCAGGCCCAGCTCATCGGCGCGATTGGCAAAATAGATAAGAGGGGGGAAATGACGGGAGAATACAAAAATATCGATCCCCAGATCCATCTGCACCCCGTCGAGAAGTTCCGGTACACCGGCGTCAAGCACCACGCCATTGCCCAGATCGGAATCCCGGTCAAACGCCTCCAGCAAAAAGAGGGTATTGTGAAAACGGTTAAAGGCACGCAACTCCGGCCAACTGGGAATTTGCGCGAATAGAAACTTCAGGTCGTTAAAAACCCTGTAAAGACGGAGTTGGGGAAAGAGGTCCCGCAACCGTAACCGCTCCCGGGCCGGGACCGCAAAGCCGATGGGAATGTCACCAATAAAAAAAGTGATGGTTTCATCTTCCCTGAAGGAAAACTCACCTCCACTTCCGGTGACACCCGACTGTGTTTCCGTGCGATAGGGCAAGCCGGCTACAACCACCTCGGTCAGAACACCGGTCTGCACCCCGCCGTCATCGCCATTGGTTGTGCCGTCACTCCCGCCCCCTCCACACGCCATCAATGAAGACAGGATTCCGACCAGCAGACACCAGCAGCATAGAAATCGCAACACCAGGCCCTCCCTGGCCCAAAACTCCCGGAGCCAACGCAATTAAGTGTGACTGGATAAGTTTTCGTGTCGATGAGGAATCATCTATTGGATCACCGGGTTAATAGTGTAATAGGTGTGCAGCGGTATATGCGGAGCAGTGCGCCAACAAACCCGGGCACGGCGCTCAAACCGCGATTTCACCACAGTGGGTCTCTGGCAGTTTGCTGAAAAAGTCCTCCCTGGCTTTACCCAACCAGGGTTTGCGGCCCGAAGCTCCCTGTTAAGGACAGCAGGGAGCCTTGCTTATGGAGAGGGCCTTACACAGTTGGCCTTACAGGGGGGGAGCGCCCGTAGAATGGGATTAAAATCCGGCCAGTGCCGGTTGGGGCAAATCTCCGTTGCCCCTGTCTCTACAGCGCCAGTCCAAGTTCATCCAGCAGTCCGTGCAAATGCTGCATCGCCTCCTTGGTGGGTCCGGGATAATCGCCGGCAATGGGCACATTGCCCAGGTAACCAATATCTTTGGTGCCCTGCGGGGTGCAAAAGAAGGCTGCCAGAACCAGTGCGCGCAAACGGGCAAAGGCCGCCGCCGGGCGCGAGAACTCCGCTGAAGCCAGCGCTTTTTTATAGGCGATATCGTCGATAATCGCCAGTCTCTGCGCGTCCCCCGCCACCAGGAACCCCTTGTCGAACCTGAGCCTGGCCTCATCCTCCAGCCAGCCGATAAGGCGCAGGATCGAGTCCCTGTCCCGCTGCTGCCCGGCATAGGGCGCACTGACCCACTCGTTGACCACATCGGGCACCTTCAACTCCCTGGCGGAGGGCACATTACCCTCCCGCGGCACCACAAGCTCCGAGAGCAGGGCCACCGTTTCCAGTTCCCGGGGTGCCAGTGTCAGTGGCCAGGGCGCCTCCGGGGGAACGATCAGATTGGGGTCCTTGCCATAGCCCTCGCCGGTGATGGGTTTTAGCGGCATGTTGGGCCAGTGTCCCTTCCCTCGGGAGTCGCCTTTCAGGCTGGATGCAAGCACCGGCGGCACTACCACACTGGCGGACAGCAGCCCCAGCCATTTCAGGGACTCCCTGCGGGTCAGCGCAGTCCTGTAGCGCGCGCCGCTCTGCGCTTTGTCATTATTTGAAGCCATTTAGAGCACCCCCGGCTTTAACTGCCCCGCCAGCCAGGAAGCGTTGCGCATGGCCAGGGTCATGATGGTCAAGGTACAGTTTTTGTGTGGATTGGATGCAAAGACGCCCCCATCCATCACAAACAAGTTGTCGCAATCCCAGGTTTGCCCCCACTGATTGGTTACCGAGTCCCGGGGGGAGTCGCCCATTCTTGTGGTGCCCACCTCGTGGATAATCTCACCCCCCTTGGAGATGGCATCCTCCGCCCTGGGCAGGGGGCCGCTAAACCTGGCGCCCATGGTTTCGAGGATCGCCCTGGCGGTTTTCAGGCCGTGGTGAACCTGCTTTAGTTCATGCTCCGACCACTTCCAGTGAAACCTGGCCACCGGAATACCCCACTGGTCCCTGACTTTGTCATCTATCTCCATATAAGACTGGGGGTTGGGTAACATTTCACCGCGCAGCGACAGGCCCACATAGGAGCCGTAGGCTCTCTTGGCGATATCTTTCAACGGCTTGCCGTAACCGTCCAGATCACCGGATACACCGGCGCCCGGCTCCCCGAATCCACTGCCGATTTCGAAGTGATATCCCCGTGGAAAATCCAATGCACCCTTCGCCTGCTGCTTGTGGCCCCACCAGGGAATAAACAGGTGATTGGCGGTGTGTCCGTCCTCGTTGTAAATCGGCCGGCCCTGCAGCCCCGGAATCATCGCGCCCAGGTTGGCACCGGTGGAATCCATCAGGTTTCTGCCCACCTGACCGCTGGAGTTGGCCAACCCCTGCGGATAACGCCTGCTCTTTGAATTCAGTAAAATACGCGCGGACTCGCAGGCGCTGGCGGCCAGGATAATGACACGGGCTTCCAGGGTGCGGCTGCTTTTGGTTTTTTTATCGACGAAGGTGACCGCCGTCACTCTCCCTTTGTCATCCACACTCAATTCCCTGACCATGGCATCGGTGACCACCTGCAGGCGACCGGTGGCTTTTGCCATGGGTATCAGGGAGGTGGTGGTCTGGAAGGCTGCACCGATGGAACAGCCGTGACCACAGGGGGTGGCATAGAAACAGGCCGCGCGGTCGTCTTTGGGGCGCGTCAGTACCGCTCTGTGCATGGGTGCCGTGGGAATACCCAGTTTCTTCGCCGCCGCCGCTACCAGCAGTTCCGGCACCCGCGCTTTCGGCGGTGGCTGCAGTATGCCCTCGGAGGAGTCCGGCATATCGTCCAGGCCCGTGTTGGTGCCACAGACCCCGACCAGTTCCTCGGTCCTGTCATACCAGGGGGCCAGGTCGCTGTATTCGAAAGGCCAGTCAGCCCCCAGTCCATCGCGGCTTTTGCCCTTGAAATCATGCTCACTGAAACGCAGTGAAAAACGCCCCCAGTGGTTGGTTCTGCCCCCCAGCATGCGGGCCCGCCACCAGTAAAAATCCGATCCTTTGGCGCGGGTATAAGGCTCGTTCGGCACCGTCCAGCCGCCATCCACAGTCGCATCGTAGAAACCGAAATTCTTGTCCGCATTGCCCGCGCCCATCAGCGGCGCATCGCCGTTGCGCCGGAACATGGGGGTTTCGGTTTTGGGGTCATAGTTGCGGCCCGCCTCCAGCATCAATACCCTGTGCCCCGCTTTTGTGAGCGTATAGGCAGCCATGGCACCACCGGCGCCGGAGCCGACGACAATCACTTCATAATCAAAATTTTCCATGCCAGGCACCCCGGATTAAATCTCTTTTATTTTGATATTCTTGAAGGCGACGCTATCGCCGTGATCCTGCAGACCGATATGCCCCGCATCCCCTTTGGCAAACCCTTGCCAATCCCTGAATTTGCTGTTTTTAACCAGTCGATCCCACTCCTCTCCACCAATCAGGATATTCACTGTCTGGTAGCCATTCTGCCAAACTTGCAGGTGTTTTTTCTCGAGCAGTATCCGCACCTGGTTCCACTCACCCGCGGGTCTGTGGGACTTTTTGGGGGACGCAATAAGGTCATAGATGGATCCGGACAGGTGGGAGTCCACCTTGTTGTCCGCGTGGCGCTCATTGTCCAGCACCTGCACCTCGAGGGCATGGGAGTAGATCTGGCTGCCCAGTTCGTCCACCAGTACAAAGATGCCACTATTGCCTGCCAGGGATATTTTCCACTCCAGTTTCAGGTCGAAATCCCGATAGGTTTTTTTCGTCAGGATATCGCCACCGCCACCCTCGGTCAGGACCATTTCCCCATCGACCGCCTGCCACTGTTTGCTCAGACCCGGCTTTTTAAAATTTCTCCATTTCCCCAGGTCGCGGCCGTCAAAAAGCAACTCCCAGCCCTGCTCTACCTCCTTCTCTGTCAACTGGTTATCCTGGGCGCACAGGCCCCAGGAAGCCCCAACAAGCACCACCGCTAAAATACTGTTTAATATTCTCTTCATTGCGACCTACCTCCTATGCAGCCGTAGGAATTGAAAAGCTAAATCTTGTTTGAACCCAGACCAGTGGATTCCGCAGAGTGATCAGGGTGAGTTGCATCGGAGTTGCGGGTTTTATGCATATATATATTCAGCGCAACAAAAGCCAAAATACAGACCAGCGGAAAAACACCCAGGTTCTGCAGGGTGGCCTGGCCGGCAATAAGCTCCGCCTCCTCGGGGCCGGCGCTGCGGGCGAGGGCAGTTTCCCGCGCCTGATCGATCCAGCGCCCGATAACCGGATTCCAGATACTCACCGCGAACATGCCGATACCGCCCATTACCGATAGCCCGACCGCCCCGGCCTGGGGAATATTTTCCGCAACGAATCCCAGCATGGTGGGCCAGAAGTAGGTGACACCCAGTGCAAAGACAAGCGCCGATACATAGAGCATCCCCCCCGTAGACAGGCTCATACTGTATATACCGATGGACGTGGCCACCGCCGAATAAAGCAGAACCCCCTCCGCATTGAACTTTTTAACCACCGGGCCGGCAAAGTAACGCCCCACCGCCATGACGCCGGTGATCATCGCCATAATCAGCATCGGCGATGCCCCTGCGGCCCCTAAAATTCTCTCTATCCACTGCTGGGTGCCAAGCTCGCTGGTGGCGGTCAGGGTCATGCACAGTGCCATGAACAAAAACAGTGGCGAAACCAGGGCCGCCAGGTTATTTGTGGTGGAAGTGGTCGCTTGCTCCTCCCGGGGGAAATCCTGTTGCAGAACCAAATAGCCGTACAGGGCGGTTGGCAGCAACATAACGGCGATTTGCAGAGTCCAGTCCAATCCCAGATCGGTCATCAATTTTGAAACCAGGGCGCCCACTACGATTCCGCCCGGGAACCAGACATGAAACTTGTTGAGCATGGCGGTCTTGTTGTTCTGGTACAGGTTGGCCACAAGCGGGTTGCACCCCGCCTCCACCGAACCATTAGCAAACCCGATACAGAAACTGGAGATCAACAGACCCCAAAAACCTTCGGCCGCAATGGTGAGAACCACGCCCAGCAGGTGGCCAAAAAATGCCATCAGGATCAGCTTTTTGGCACCGACCAGGTTGTAGAGCACTCCCCCGATCATGGTGGCGACGGGAAATCCCAGGAACGCCATGGCATTTATCCACCCCAGCTCGGCATCGGTCAGGGAGAAATCCCGGCCCAGCTGCGACAGGATACCGGCCCTGATTGCAAACGTCATAGCGGTCACTGTCAGAGCCAGACAGCTCGCAAAAAACAATTTATTTTTATTGATAGACATATGCCACCTTTAGGTTCTTTTTTCTAGCCGGTAAAATCAAGCCCCAGTATTTCCCGGTTTAAACCCGGATCATCTCCGCTGGATGCGAAATCATCGAACTCCCGATCACTGGTTCTGATCAGGTGCCTGGCGATAAACTCCGCCCCTTCCCGGGCGCCGTCCTGGGGGTGTTTAAAACAACACTCCCATTCCAATACGGCCCAGCCATCATAGCCATACTGTGTCAGCTTGGTGAATATCTGCGAGAAATCTATCTGTCCGTCACCGAGGGAGCGGAAGCGCCCCGGCCGCTCACGCCAGGTCTGGTAGCCGCCGTAGACACCGCTGCGGCCGCTCTGGCGGTACTCGGCATCCTTTACGTGAAACGCCCTGATACGTTCATGGTAAATATCGATAAACTCCAGATAATTCATCTGCTGCAATACGAAGTGGCTGGGATCGTAGAGGATATTGGCTCTCGGGTGGTTTCCCACAACCTGCAAGAACCGCTCGAAGGTCACTCCGTCGTGCAGGTCCTCACCCGGATGCAGCTCAAAGCACACATCGACCCCCGCGTCTTCGAACCGGTCCAGTATCGGCAGCCACCTGGCACCCAGCTCCCTGAACCCCTCATCCACCAGCCCCGGGGGGCGCTGTGGCCACGGATAAAAAGAGGGCCACAACAGCGCCCCGGAAAAGGTCGCGTGAGCGGTCAAGCCCAGTCTCTGGCTGACTTCCGCGGCCATGACAAGCTGTTCGATTGCCCAGGCTGTACGGCACTGGGGGCTGTCTCGCACCGCTTCCGGTGCAAACGCATCAAACTGCCGGCTATAGGCGGGGTGCACGGCCACCAGCTGGCCCTGCAGGTGTGTGGACAATTCACTGATGGCGAGACCCGAGTCCGCCACCAGGCCCTTTATCTCGTCACAGTAGGTGGCGCTCTTGTAGGCGAGCGACAAATCGAACAGGCGTCTATCGGTCGTCGGCAGTTGTATTGCCTTGTACCCGAGCCCGGAAGCCCAGCGGCAGATATCAGCCAGGTTGTTGAACGGCGCTTCGTCACTGGAGAATTGTGCCAAAAAAATTCCCGGACCTCTGATTTTACTCACCGACTACACCCTCGGACATCTCTGCTGTTAGTGAAAACGGCATCCAGTTCAAACTGGATTGACCCGCATCCATGGTTTCTTCGATAAATGCCATACCCCGTATGGCCGCCTCTATCCCGGGTACGTCAAAACTGTTGTTGTCGCAATCCCGTCCATTGCGTTGCGCACGTATCTGCGCGCTGAAATTTTTGTAGATATTGGCAAACGCCTCCAGGTAGCCCTCCGTATGCCCGGCCGGGGCATAGGCGGCTCGAGTCGCCGCTGGGCTCATTTCCCCCACTCCGGTACGGATCTGTTGTGTAGGCTCGCTGTTGGATCTCAGCCACAGGGTGTTGGGGTCCAGTTGCGACCATTCGATACTCTTTTTGTCCCCATAGATTCGCAGACGCAGATTGTTTTCGTCGCCAACCGAAACCTGGCTGGCCAGCAATACACCTTTGGCGCCGTTGTCGAACCTCAGGAGCACAGTGCCGTCGTCATCCAGTGTCCGGCCCTCTACCACTGTGGAAATGTCCGCACACAGGGCGGTTATTTTCAGGCCGGAGATATACTCAATCAGGTTTGCCGCATGCACGCCAATATCGCCAATACAGCAGCTTCTTCCGGAGCGCGCGGGGTCCAGCCGCCAGGCGGCCTGCTTGCTGGTCTCCGACGCTTTTGTGGCCAGCCAGCCCTGGCTGTACTCGGCGACGACCTTGACAATATTTCCCAGCTCTCCCCTCTCAACGAGGTGCCTGGCCTGCTTGACCAGGGGGTATCCCGTATAGACATGGGTGAGGGCATAGAGGCAGTTGGTTTTTTCGATAATTTCCTTAAGCCGAATCGCTTCCTGCAAATTCAGTGTCGCCGGCTTGTCGGAAATTACGTGAAACCCATGTTCCAGTGCCGCACTGGCCACCGGAAAATGCAGGTGGTTGGGCGTAACCACCGCCACCAATTCCATCCGGATATCTTTCGGCAGACTGGACTCCCGGGCAAACATCTCATCGTAACTGCCGTAGCAGCGGTCGGCCTCCAGATCCAATAGCCGTCCGGTTTGCAGTGTTCGCTCCCTATCGGAGGAAAAGGCCCCGCAGACCAGTTGGATATCCTGACTGATGGCCGCGGCAATACGATGGATTTCCCCTATAAAGGCACCGCTGCCACCACCGACCATTCCCATACGGAGTTTTTTCATCTTACAAGCACCTGCGTTCACTATTCATAGTACCTACTCGATTACCGGATTACCGGGGAAGAGGTAAAAACTTTCACTGGACTTGCTTGGCCTATTAATACTTCTCAAATTTATAACCCCCCGAGAACTAACCATTGATCTGAAGCGATTTTCATATTCACATATTCCCGTTTCGGCGGGCGGGAACACTCCCTAAACACCAAAGCCCGCCGTCACAAGACTTTGCAACTCAGAACTTATAGTTCAGGCCCAGGTAAATGCGGCGACCATAATAGTTGTAATAGGTCAGCCGGTTCTCCTGCTTCCAGAATCCCTCCTGTTTTTCCTCGGTAAGGTTGATCACCGAGGCGGTCAGGCTTAATCCCGCGTTGATGTAATAACTGGCATTTACATCCAGCTGGCCATAGGCCTTGTCGTAGAGGTTATAACCCTGGTGGAGCGAACTGGCGCGGTCCTCCTTCCAGTTGTAGGAGGCGCGGACGCTGTAGGCGTCCCGCTCATAGTACCCGGAAAGGTTGTACTGGTGTTTTGCAGTGCCGGGAATTTCGGCCTCTGTCCTTACGCCGTTGTTCAACACGTCGGAGGTGCTGGTATCGGTATAGGTGTAGTTGGCCAGGACACCGAAGCCGTTTTCGAAGGCGTACTGGGCAAACAGCTCAACGCCCCGGGAAGTCGCCTCCCCTCCCCCGACTTTGGTGTTCATTTCAACTTCGATGGGCCCGTTGCAGCAGCTGTGCTCCCGTTCGACAATCTCGACGATGCTGATGGGTATATTGCTGATATCCTTGTTAAACAGGGTTATACCCAGCGCGGATGCATCGGCGTAGTACCACTCGATACCGATATCATATTGATCCGCCAGCAGCGCCTCCAGATCTGTATTGGCGGAGGTTCCGGAACCGCGGCCGGTCCAGGAATCACTGGAGTTTATATTTACCGGCGGGCCATAGGATTCGGCCTGCCCGAGATCACTGTAACTGATTCTGGACATGGTTCTGGCAGCGGCGAAACGCAGCACCAGGGAATCGCTCAGGTCCCAGGCCAGGTTCAGGCTCGGCAAAATATTGGTTGTATCACTGCTACGATTGTTGGCGGTGGCCTCGGTGGATTCCTGGCCTATGACATCATCGTAGGTGGAGGTGGTGAGGTCCGTATTCACATAGCGAACACCAAAATTACCGCGCAGGTCGTGCCAGAAAAAATCCGCCTGGGCATAGGTGGAGAGGATTTTTTCATTGATGCTGTAGGTGCCCGACAGGACAGGTACCACGGTGCGGGTGAAATTGTCGCTCACATAGCCTTTCAGCGCATTCAGATCGAAAGGGAGGAAATTGATTGCCCCGGTTTCCCCCGCGCTGTTGTCCACCACCCCGTAGCCCAGCAGGGTGGAGGTGTCCGGGTGGAAATCCGGATTGTGGAACCACTCGGTTCCCGGCAGCCAGCCCCGGTAACCGCCATTGTCTGCAATACCATCATCCCAGCGGAATGTGTTTCTGAGTGAGCGGATTTCATGGTCCCGGTACTTGGTGCCCAGGTAGATCTTGCTGATAAATTCCCAGTCGGTATCAAATTCCAGATCCAGCTGGTAGTAATCCTCCCGGTCTTCGTTCTCTGTCGAATCAGAGCTGAACCAGTCGTAGTAGGGGTAGGCGTCGCGGTCTGTGGTCAGGTCCGTGGAGACCTCATAGCTCGGCTTTCCATCCGCGATGGACCAGAGCCAGCTGTTTACCGAGCCGTAGCGGGCATCCATATTGGCCATGATGCGCTCGGAAACGCCACCCTTGGCCTCGGTGCGGCCGATATTCAGGGTCGCGGAATAAGAATCCCCCTGGTAGCTGGCCTCAAAATCAAAGGTGTCTGACTGCGAGTCCCCGGTGATGTCCTCGCCGGTGACCTGGGGAGACATCAACCCACGGCGTACCGCCACGCCGCCATTCACATCTGCATCGCCCCAGTTGGCGCCGTTGAGCAGCCCATTGTCGCCAAAACCGTAGGTGACGACGGTATCTCCATCCAGCTCCACGCCAAAGTAGGGATTGTGGTTGTCATTCCATTCGGCGAACGTCAGGCGCTGCTCGCGGCGGTTGTAACCCAGGGAGGCACCAAAGTAGTTAAACGACAGTTCCAATTGGTCCGTGGGGCGCCACTGGGTCGTCAGCTGGTAGCCGTCCCGGGTCCGGTCCTGTCTCTGGTTTGAAATATCCATAGCCCGGGGTGCCCATACATTGTTGTACACCTCGCCGGTGGCCTGGTCGACAATCGCGGGCCTTTCGGCATCTGCCACAGTATCCGAGTGGAAGCGCCAGTGCCTGGCACCATTCTCAATACCAACTACCGTTCTGTCCTGATTGGTATAACCGGCCAGAATGCCGAAGGTTTCATCGGCGTTCTTCCAGGAATACAGAGAACTGAAGTTCGGCTCCCACTCTTCGGTAGTATCCGAGTAGGTTGATTCCAGGGCGACAATGCCCTCCCCGGCGCCCAGTTCCAGGGGCTTGCGGCTGTGGAGGATGACCGTGCCCCCTATTCCCCCCTCGTCGAGCCTCGCTTCCGGGCTCTTATAGACTTCCACCCGGCTGATCATGGCGGAGGGCAGCAGGGCGTAGTTGAAACTGCGAGTGGGCGATCCGCTGTCTGATGTGGAAATATAGTTTCCATTCAGCTGGGTGAGGGCCCAGTTAGCACTGGTGCCGCGAATACTCACACGGCTGCCTTCGCCACCACTGCGGGTAATCGTTATGCCGGGGACTCTCTGCAGGGAGTCAGCCACGTTCTTGTCGGGGAATTTACCGATATCCTCTGCGGTGATGGCATCCACGATGGAATTCGAATCCCGTTTTATGGCCAGGTTTTTGGTGTTACTTCCCAGAATGCCAATAACCTCGATCTCTTCCAGTGCAGCTTCCTGCCCCGGAACCTCCTGTGCCACCGCCAGCCCGCTTGCCGCGACGGAAATCGAAACATACAGTGCGGAGTGTTTGAAGAGTTTCACTCCCGATGCCGACAGGTGTTGGTAATCTATTTTATTTATCATCACGACCCCTCCCTTGCTATTCAAATTATCGCCGCCCGATTTAGTGTTGTTTTCACTACTTCCCCACCCGGTTTCACATGCCCGGCTGAACCGCGGAAGACTGCAGTAACCCCTTGGAAATAACAGCTACTTGTCGAGCACTTCGATACTAGGCAAGAAGGGCCAATGGGAGGTAACCGATATTCGGTCTTCGATGCAACAAAATCGGCGTTTAGACTTTGTGCAAAAACTCAGTGGAATGAGTCCAGGGGCCAACTCACCGCCTGTTAACCCGACGACCCAATAGATGGTTCCCTGTCGATTGGATTGTCGCCTTTGAAAATCTGCACAATTTCACAAAACGGCTGGTATCGGCCTTGCCCTACGGTGGACAGTCCCGTATAGCCCTGCCAGAGGGCCACAGCCTGAGGTTGCACCGAATTCATCAGAGGTTCCCTGACAGGTTGCTGAAAAAGGCATCCCGCCTGTTTCAAAACACGAAAAGCGAAAAATGTAATTTTCACTCTTCGCCCAAAATCAACGACTTAGACGGCCGATTTTGCCGAACCTCCATATTCCGGTACCAGACGTCGAAATTCTTCGAATTTCAACAGCCTGCTAGGGCTGGACCTCCGCTCGATAATTGGCGGGCAGGAATCCAAACATCGCTTTGAAATGCCGACTGAAATAGCTGTGGGAGGCGAAACCACTCGAGTAGGCAATTTCGGACACCGGCATTTGTGTTTCGACCAGCATACGGCGCGAATTCTCCAGGCGGATTTCTCGGAGAAACTGCATCGGCGTCTTCTTCAAATATTTTTTAAAGCGTCTCTCCAGGGCGCTGACCGACAGGCTGGCCACCTCAGCCAGTTCCTCAATCGTTATGTTGCGGCCATAGTTGTTCTTGATATATTCCACAGGCCTTTTTATCTTCTCCATGCCCGACAGGGTTTTTACGGTTTTCTTGAGGTTCCTGGCTACACCATAGGTACCAATAATCTCCCCCTGGGCGTTCTTTAGCGGTCGCTTGGAGGTGGTGAACCAGGCCAGCTCCCCGGACCTGTCTATATTCAGCTCCAGCCTTTCGGTGATAATTTCCCCGGCCATCACCCGCTGGTCATCCATCATAAAATTCCTGGCCAGGTAGGGGGGCGAAAAATCGAGATCGGAATGCCCCAACACCTGGCCTATGGACTTGCGACCTACATGCCGTACAAATTCCTGATTGCAGTGAATTACCCGTCCCGTATCGTCTTTTATCCAAAAAATCACATCGGAAAGCAGGTCAAACATGGCGATAATCTGCTGGGTTGTGATCTGGGCGAATATGGATTCGTATTTCATAGTTTCTCCATCGGCGTCCGTGCAGGTTGTGGCTGACGGCGGGCAGGTCGGTCACGCGTTTATTATGTAATGCAGCCGCACCCGCTACTTGCGGCCCTGGCGAGCTGCCGGTATCCAACCCTACCGGTTGGAAGTCCGCACTCCTGAGACGGAATTCACCCATTTGACCGCAGCCCTGAACGGCAAAGTGGCCGCGGTCGAATAAGGAGGCCACGGGGCTATCTGTAATAGAGGGTAGGCAGAGGAATCCAGTGTCTGCAGAAATCGGGGGTTGGGTCTCCAGTTTCTGCTGGCGTCCAGTTTGGGGAATCAGGCGGCAATACACAGAGACCGGGGGCGGGACACCCCTGTGCCGATTTAGCCCTGGGCACATGGGCCCGCCCCAATTGACTGACAGAGCCGGTAACCCGCACCGGCCGATCAGAAAACAACCACCTTATTAAACAACTATCGCCAGACCGGCGATATTCGAGCCGATTTGGGCGCAGATGAGGTTATTGAAGTTGACCTGGGCAATCAATCGGACACAATAAAATCGCAAAACCTTATTAAAAACAGGGGATTTGTTGTTATAAAAAATAATGATTTAGACGACAATGGAAGACCTGGGTACTCCATCGGGCAGGGGGCCTGGGGCCTATGGGGAGGCAACCCATCAACCCTTTGCCGCGGTGGCAATACTCCAGCAGTATCTGCTGTGACCCGACGGAAATTCAGATCAAATAACCGGCCTTGCGGCCATACACTATGCGGACGATTTAACCTGCGTTTATGACGCGCCAACTCACAACAGGCAGCCATGGACAAACAACTCTTTGCCGAGCACCTCGCCACACTGCGGGAGCGCTACGATGACATCCTGGAACAAACCGGTTTCGATACCCTGAACGTGTTCAGCGGCAGGCCCAAGGTGCAGTTTCTGGACGACAACTACTACCCCTTCCGCTGCAACCCCCAGTTCAAGGCGCTGGTACCCGTCACCGACAATCCCCACAGCTGGATTATCTACCGCCGCGGGCAAAAGCCCAGGTTGCTGTTCTACCGCCCGGTGGATTTTTGGCACTATGTTCCGCCGGCGCCCCGCACCTTCTGGAGTGATCAGTATGATATCGACCTGCTGAACAGCCCGGCCGATGCCAAAGCCTTTCTTCAATCAGAGAACGCCGCCTTTCTGGGGGAGACCGACGGCCTGGAGGGCTGGCCCATCGGTATTCCCAATCCCGAAGAACTGCTGGCCCGGCTGCACTGGTCGCGGGCCTACAAGACTCCCTACGAAATGGCCTGCCTGCGGGAAGCCAACCGTATCGCCGTGCGCGCCCACCGGGCCGCGGAAGCCGCTTTTCGCGACGGCGCCAGTGAGTTCGAGATCAATCTCTCTTACCTGCGGGCGGCGGGCCAGGGGGAAAACCAGATGCCCTACGGCAATATTGTCGGCCTCAACGAGCACGCCGCCATACTGCACTATACTCACCTGTCGGGGCAGCGTATCCCCGAGTCGGAGCTGAAGAGTTTCCTGATCGATGCCGGCGCCGACTGCAATGGCTACTGTGCCGATATCACCCGCAGCCACGCCTTTCGCGACGGCGAATACGCGGAACTGGTGGCGGCGATGGATGCAAAGGAACAGGAACTGGTGGCGGGGCTCAGACCCGGCGTCGCCTATGGGGAACTCCACCGCCAGTGCCACCTGAAGATCGGCCAGTTGCTGCAGCAGTTCGGCATTATCAGGACCTCCGCCGAGGGCGCGGTGGAATCCAACCTGACCGGCACCTTTATGCCCCACGGCCTGGGTCACTTCCTCGGCCTGCAGGTGCACGATGTGGGCGGCCACCAGACGGCAGCGACCGGGGGCATCACCCCGCCCCCGGCAGAGTATCCGTTTTTGCGGACCACGCGCACGGTGGAGGCAAACCAGGTGTTCACCATCGAACCCGGCCTCTATTTTATCGACCCACTGCTGGCGGCCCTGCGGGAGACCGATCTTGCGGCTGAGGTGTACTGGGACAAGGTGGACGCGCTGCGGCCGTTCGGCGGGGTGCGAATCGAGGACAATGTGATAGTCCACGGGGACCGCACGGAAAATATCACCCGGGACTGCTACGCAGAGTAATCCGCAGCTGCGGGCCCGGGCAGGCCCGCACATTCCTGCTTGGGACAGCAAGCTTTCAAAGGCGGCAACCCAATGGGCCAATCATCAATTGGATTGTAATAGCCCCTTCTCCACTATTTGGATTAATTGCGGGTTACCGGTCTCACGGGCCAACTCCAAAGCGGATTGATTAATGACCGACTTCACCTGCGGGTCTGCCCCCAGTGCGAGTAAACCCTTTACCCAGGCCAAATCCTGGTCGCGAATAGCGTCGATCAATACCGGGTTGTAATGAACGGCGTTTATATCGGCCCCGCCATCAACCAGCAAGCGTGTGGCCTCGAGCTTACCGTCTTCGCGCCACCTGACATTATTCAGTGGCGTCCACCCCCGGCTATTGGTTTGGTTGGGGTCCATCCCCTTGTCCAGCAGAAATTTCAACATTCCAGGGGAGCTTTCTCGGGCCGCCAGATACAGTGCGTTGCTATCATCAGACCAGAGCGCATTCAGGTTGGCGCCATGCTCCAAAAGCAGTTGTGCCATCTCAAGCTGGCTTTTCTCCACAGTGCGCAGGAAAGGCGTCTTGCCTGTGGGCAACTTGCGGGCATCTACAGGCGCCCCCCGACTCAGCAGATAGCGGGCCAGGGCCAGATCGTTTTCATCCACCGCTTGGTCCAGCGGCGTCCTGAGAATATTGCCGTGGTAACCCAGCTCGGCACCGGCCTCGATCAGCATCGACAGCAGCTGTGGCGATTTGCCAAAATTTCGAAGGGATACCTGTAACGGCGTCTTGTTAAAATTGTCCAGCGCGTTAACGTCGGCACCCTTTTCCAGCAGCAATTCCACCAGTTCGGCCTTGCGACTACTCACTGCCAAATGCAGCATTGTATTGCCTTGCCCATCCCGCAGTGCCACCACCTCCGGGTGCTTGTCGATGTACTCCGCCGCCTTTTCGAATTCAGCGTTCACCGCCCACAGGATACGGTGCCCGGGTGAAGTGCCCGGATCGGGGCCCCGCTCAACGTCTCCCATCTTTCCATTGAATGCCGCAAGTTCCTCCGCATTGAGCTTGCGGTAGGGAAGAGGCTGTCTCGACGACTTGGCGCCGAGAACTAGAATATTGCCGTCGATCGAGGCGAGAAATTCGCGGTCTTCAACCAGAATGGTGATGTCATTGCCCACGATCGACACCACCTGGTACTTCTTGGGGTTCGACCGCGAGGCGCCGCGGATTTCACGGACTTCCGTCGCCGTAAATTCCACACCCTGGTTATTCGCTAAGCGCCGCAGCATAGGCTCCATTACATTCATGAGGGAATCTTCGTTCTGGTCCCCGGCGGCCTTTCGAGCGGAGGCAATGAAAGCATCGATCGCAGTGTCATCCACTAGCCAGGTGCCAATTAAATCCTGTTCGGTGACAACTTTGTCGCAGGCAGTGGGAAAACCCGCGATTAAGACAAGTCCAATTATTATTGTTAGTTGTCTCACGACTCCCCCTATTGTTATACCGGCGATCCAACAGGTGATTCCCCATCTATTTTGTCGCCTTTGAAAGTCTGCGCAATGACGCGGAAGGGCCTGCGTCGGTCTCCGCCCAGGATGGCATATCTTTTTACCACATTAACCGGGCAGCTTACGGAGTTGTCGGATAGATAAATGCCCAAAAAGTCACAAATATTATAAATGGCGGCACATAAACTTCCTCCGTAATCAATCGCAATAGCCATAGTTGCCTTATTGGTGTAAACAGGCCCTAAGTTATATTCATAATCACAATAAGGTCCCCAACAATGAAAATCCCAGTCTGGTCCATTGCCCTGTCTGCAGTCCTGCTGGGAGGCTTCAGTCCTTCCCACGCAGAAACCATCGAATATGTGTTTTACGACAAGGAGGGTGTCGCTGGCACGGAAGTGATTGAGTGGCAGGGAAACCAGGTCACCGGGCAGCTCAAACTGGGCTGGAACAATCGCCGCCTCGACCTGAAAGAGAGTTTCACTATCGGCGCCAAACAGGTGCCTGAGCAACTGCACATAGAAGGCACCAGCCCATTCGGCGCGCCGGTAAATGAAAAGTTTTCCGTAGTCGACGGCCTCGCCCAGTGGCACAGTGACGACGAGCGCGGCAATGCGAAATCTTCCGCGCCGCAGTTCTACATACCCAAAAGTTCGACCCTGGCAGTGGAATCACAACTGGTAAAAGCGCTGCTGGCCAGTGACGACCGCAGCATCAGCCTGCTGCCCCAGGGACAGGCGCGGCTGTTTGAGCTGGACCGGATGACCCTGGCCCAGGGCGAGGTGGAAGAAACGGTTTATCTCTACGGTGTCAGCGGCCTTTCCTTCACACCGCAACTGGGCTGGTTCGACCAGCGCGGCAACCTGTTCGCGGCGGACGAAGGGGGCTGGTTTGCAATACTGCGCAAAGGCTGGGACAAATCCCACCTGGCCCAACTCAAGGAACGGCAAATCCGCGCCGCCGACAAATACCTGCAGGACCTCTCCGCAAAACACACACTCAAGTCCAAGGCACCGATTCTGATCAGCAATGTGAACCTGGTGGACGTAGAAGCGGGCAAGCTGTTGGAACAGCGCCACCTGCTGATCGAGAATGGCAAGATCACCCGCATGAGCATCGCGCCGATCCGGTTGCCCGGAATTACCCGTATCGACGGGCGCGGCAGGACCCTGATCCCCGGGCTCTGGGACATGCACAGTCACCTCTCCCCCACAGATGGTGTGCTGAATATGGCCGCCGGCGTGATCAACGTAAGGGACCTGGGCAACACCCACGACAATATCATGCGCATCGAGCGGCTCTTCTCCTCCGGCCAGATAATCGGCGGCGATGTCTATCGCGCCGGGTTTATGGACCGGGAAAGTGAAAACGCCATGCGCATGGGCAAGACCACCACCAGCCTTGAGCAGGCCAAGGAAATAGTCGACTGGTATGCCGACCGCGGCTATATGCAGATCAAAACCTACAGCTCCATGGAACCGGAGTGGATAGCCCCCCTGGCCGAGCATATTCACAGCCGCGGTCTGCGCCTGTCCGGCCATATCCCCGCCTTTATGACCGCCGAGGAGGCAGTGGATGCGGGCTTCGACGAAATCCAGCATATCAACATGCTGTTTCTCAATTTCATGGGCGCCATAGACACACGCAAACGGCTGCGCTTTACCGAAGTCGGCGAACACGCCCACGAACTGGATTTAAACAGCAAAGAAGTGGCACGCTTCCTGGACAAGCTGGCCCGCAAAGGCACAGTCGTGGACACCACCACCACCGTATTCAGCTCCATGCTGCTGCGCCAGCCAGGTAAGCTGGACCCGGAATTTGCCGCTATCGCCGATCATTTGCCCATCAATGTGCGCCGCCAGTTTATTGGCGCGGAACTGGATGTAAAACCGGAGCACCGGGAGGACTACGACCTGTCCGCCCAGGCGTTGCTGAACATGGTGCGCAAGCTCCACGAGCACAGGGTGCCGATGGTGGCGGGGAGCGACGGCATCCCCGGTTTCACCCTGCTGCGGGAGCTGGAACTCTACGCCAAGGCCGGCATCCCCAATGCAGACGTATTGCGCACCGCCACGCTGGTGCCCGCCAGCCTGGTGGGCAAACTGAACACAGGGGGCACTATTTCCGTCGGCAAGGACGCGGACCTGGTACTGCTGGACGGCAACCCGTTGGAGGACATCAGTGCGCTGCGCCGCACCGCACTGGTGATCGAGGGGCAGAACCTCTACCGGCCGGACCAGCTGTACAGCGCGCTGGGCATTGAGCCATTCCACCCCTCAGTGCCGGTGTCACTGGACCAGCCGGGGGGCACCGCCATCAATTGATTACTCCGGGCACCGGTAGAGGAGGGAATCAGGCCCGCGGCAGGGTGACGCCGCGCTGGCCCTGGTATTTGCCGCCGCGGTCCCGGTAGGACACATCGCAGACCTCATCGGACTCGAAGAACAGCATCTGCGCCACGCCCTCGTGGGCATAGATCTTCGCCGGCAGGTTGGTGGTGTTGGAGAATTCGAGGGTCACATGCCCCTCCCACTCCGGCTCCAGTGGCGTCACATTGACGATAATGCCGCAGCGGGCATAGGTGGACTTGCCCAGGCAGATGGTCAGCACCGAGCGCGGGATACGGAAGTATTCCACCGTGCGCGCCAGCGCAAAGGAGTTGGGCGGAATAATGCAGGAGTCCCCCTCCACATCCACGAAGCTGTTCTCGTCGAAGGTCTTGGGGTCCACGGTGGCGGAGTGGACATTGGTGAAAATCTTGAACTCACCGGCGCAGCGCACATCGTAGCCGTAGCTGGAGGTGCCGTAGGAGATCAGCCGCTCACCATCGCCGTTGCGGCGCACCTGGCCCGGCTCGAAAGGCTCGATCATACCCTGCTGCTCGGCCATCCGGCGTATCCATTTATCGGACTTGATACTCACTCCGCCCCCTTCGAGTCGCTTCTGCTGGCCAGTAAAGAGGCCGAATCATAGCGGGTTTGCGGCGGGCACAAAAGTGCCAGCGCCGGCGGCTAATTGCCGATCGGGTGAAGGCCACCGCCACTAGCGTCACCCGGCGCTTGCCGCCCCGAATGAACTACTGTATAAAAGAACAGTTACTACTGTATATAAATATAGTATTTTATTCCCGGGGCACAAGGCGAGGACGTCAGTGTGAACAGTGCAGAAAACCTCATACAGAACAAGGTGTTAAAGCAACAGCGTCTGCGCCGGCTGCTGGACCGGGCAGATATCTGGCAGGCCGCCAATGAACAGCGGCGCCCGCGCAACGGCATTACCACCGGCTACCGGAGCCTGGATGCCCTGCTCAGCGGACACGGCTGGCCCCGCGGTGCCACCACCGAATTACTGGCGGACCAGTCCGGCATCGGCGAGCTGAGCCTGCTGCTGCCCGCACTGGCGGAGCTGACCCGGGACGGGCAGATGGTGGTGCTGGTGAACCCGCCGCATATCCCCTATGCCCCGGCACTGGCCGCCGCCGGCGTACAGCTGGACAGGCTGCTGATACTGCACCCCCGCGGTCAGCGGGATCAGCTCTGGGCCATGGAGCAGTCGCTGCAGGCCGGCTGCTGTGGCGCGCTGCTCAGCTGGCAGCCATCCCGGGAAGCGACCGACAGGGATTTGCGTCGCCTGCAGATAGCCGCCCGCCAGGGCGACTGTCTGCACTTCCATTTTCGCCCCGGCAGCTGCGCCGCTGCGCCATCGCCCGCCAGCCTGCGGCTGCAGCTGAGCAGCGACGGCGAACAGCTCACCCTGCAACTGCTAAAACAGCTGGGCGGACACTCGGGCCAGCGCCTGCAGCTGCCCCGCAGTCCCGACCTGATCCGTCGCGACCAGCCGCTGCACTGAGGGAGTCCATCACCATGCTCTGGCTGTGCATACAGTTCCCCAGGCTGCCCCTGGAAACCCTTACCCGCGCCCAGCACAACCGCACAGAGACGCTTCCCCAAGCGGTGGTGGAAAAACAGCTGGTGGTGGATGCCAACGGCCCCGCCCGGCAGCGCGGTGTCGAGACCGGTCTCACCGTCGCCACCGCCTGCGCCCTCTGCAGCGACCTCTCCCTGCTCACCCGGGACACGGAGCGGGAGGCGCAGCTGCTGCGGGAACTGGCCCAGTGGGGTTACAGCTTCACCCCGGTGGTCTCCCCCCAGGCGGCCGGCGCCATCGCCGACGGCGACATGCAACACGCCAGCCTGCAGCTGGAACTGAGCGGCTGTCTCAAAGCCAGGGGCGGCCTGCAGCCGCTGTTGCAACAACTGCGGCGCGAGCTGCGGCAGATGCGTATCAGCGCCCGCATGGGTCTGGGTCACAGCCCCAGTGCCGCACGGATGCTCAGCCAGTTGCCGGAGCACAGTCAGTGGCTGCGGGACACCCGCACCCCCCCCAGCCCGCAACAGTGGCGCCAGTGGATCAGCTTCTCCCCCTGCAAACTGCTCGACTGTGACAACCGGACCCTGGCCAAGCTCTACGCCTGCGGTATCAAACGGGTCAGCCAGTTGCTGGCGATTCCGCTGTCGGAAGTGGGCAGCCGTTTCGGCCGCAACTTCGTCCAATACCTGGCGCGCCTGAACGGCAGCCGCCAGGACCCGGTACCCGGCTACCAGCCGCCGGTGGAGTTTCACCGCGAACTGCCCTTTCCCAGCCCCCTGGAAAACAGCGAACAGCTGCTGTTCCCCGCCGGCCGCCTGGTGCGCGAGCTGTGCCAGCAGTTGCAGCGGCGCCAGCTCTACACCCAGAAACTGCGCTGGAAACTGGATTTCGGCCGTCAGGGCTGCAAGGTGGTGTCCGTGGAGACGTCCCGGCCACTGCTGGACCCCCAGAGACTGATCGCCCTGACCCGGCTGCAACTGGAGCGGCTCAGCCTGGAGCAACCGGTGCAGTCGCTGCACCTCACCTGCGACCAGCTGCAGCCGCTGGAACAGACGCTTGTGGACGAGGACCTGTTCGCAGACAGCGGCAAGCTGCAGCGCAGCCACCAGCTGCTGGACAAGCTGCGGGCGCGCCTCGGCCACCAGGCGCTGTCAGGCGTCAGTCTCAGGGAGAGCCATCTGCCGGAGCAGGCCTGGCAAACCGCCGACACCCCGCTAGCGGACCGCAAGGGCGGGCGCAAAGACCGGCAGTTGCAGCCCGCCGGCGCCTGCCGGCCCAACTGGTTGCTGGCGCGCCCCACCCGCCTGCGCCATCGCGGGCAGCGATTGTTTCACCAGGGCGAGATGCAGTTGCTGCAGGGCCCGGAGCGTATCGACGGCTACTGGTGGCAGCGGTGCCGCCACGCCCGCGACTACTATATTGCCAGCGGCAGGGATGGCAGCCTCTACTGGGTATTTCAGGATCTCAGTTCGGAAGAATGGTACCTGCACGGTATCTATGCCTAGCAGGCTGTTGAAAAAGTGTTTTTCAGCAGCCTGCTGTCCCCAACAGAAATGTGCCGCGCCGCCGGCCGCAAGCCGACGCGAGTCCTTGTAGAGCCAGCCGCGTAATTGCGCAGGTTTTCAAGGGCCACAATCCAATGGATGAGGGACCATCACTTGGGTTGCCCGGTTAATAGTTCCATTCCGATTATTGCATGCAGTACGCCGAACTCTTCTGCCAGAGCAACTTCTCTTTTCTGCAGGGTGCCTCCCACCCCTGGGAACTGGTCCGGACTGCGCACCAGTTGGGCTACAGCGCCCTCGCCATCACCGACGAATGCTCCCTGTCCGGTGTGGTGCGCGCCTACAGCGAACTGGAAAAGCTGAAAAGCACCCAGGACAGTTCGCTAAAACTGATCTGCGGCAGTTTTTTGCGGCTGCAGGAAGGCGGCGAGCTGGTGCTCCTCGCCCCGGATCACAGCGCCTACAGCGGTCTCTGCCAGTTGATTTCCGCCGCCCAGCTGCGCGCCCCCAAAGGACAGTATCGGGCGGGCATCGGGGATATTGTGCAGTACTGCAGCGGCGCCATCGCAATCTGGCTGCCGGAAGCGGAAATCCGCCCGGTTCCGGCGGCGCTAAAACAACACTTTTGCGGGCGGCTCTATTTCGCGCTCTGCAATGGTTTGCAGTCCCAGCAGGGCGCCCGCATGCGCGAACTGGTGGACGCGGCCCGCAGGGAGGCACTGCCCCTGGTGGCCACCAACGCCGCGCTGATGCACTGTCGCAGCCGCAAGCCGCTGCAGGATGTGCTCAATGCCAATTATCACAACTGCACCCTGGAGCAGTTGGGCTATCGGCTGCAGCAGAATGCCGAGCGCTACCTGCGCCCCCTGGAGGATATAGCCGCACTCTACCCCGACCAGGCCATCGCCAGCACCGCCGACATCGCCGCACAGTGCCGATTCAGCCTGGCGGAACTGCGCTACCAGTATCCCTCGGAAGTTTTGCCGGCCAACCAGAGCGCCAGTGGTTATCTGCGGCAACTGGTAGAAGCGGGCCTAAAACAGCGCTGGCCCGGGGGGCCAAAAACAGAGATCGCGGAACAGATAGAAACGGAACTGGCGATCATCGCCGAACTGGGTTACGAGCACTATTTCCTCACCATTTACGACATAGTGCACCATGCCCGCAGCCAGCATATTTTGTACCAGGGTCGCGGCTCCGCCGCCAACTCCGTGGTCTGCTACTGCCTGTTTATCACCGAAATCGATCCCCACCATATCGGGCTGCTGTTCGAGCGTTTTATCTCCCGCGAGCGCAGGGAACCGCCGGATATCGACGTGGATTTCGAGCATGAGCGGCGGGAGGAAATTATTCAGTATATTTACCGGAAGTACAGCCGCGACCGGGCCGGCCTCGCCGCCAACAAAGTCACCTATCGCTTTAAGAGCGCCCTGCGGGATATCGGCAAGGCGCTGGGCATAGGTTCCGCCACCATAGAGCGGCTGCAGGCGGAGCGCGCCTGGTGGGACAGCCTGGAGGCATTTCCCCAGCAGATGCAAAAAGTGGGGATAGATCCCCACAGTGCCGCCGGCAAAATGCTGCCGCAGCTGCTGCGGCAGATTTACGGCTTTCCCCGGCATTTGTCCCAGCATGTGGGCGGCTTCGTGATCACCGAAAAACCCCTGCACACCTTGGTGCCCATCGAGAATGCGGCCATGGACGGGCGCACCATAGTGCAGTGGGACAAGGAGGATATCGAGGACCTGAAATTGATGAAGGTGGACGTGCTCGCCCTGGGTATGCTCACCGCCCTGCGCAAATCCCTCACCTATATGGGGCTCTACGGGCCAAAGCTGCGGCTGCAGGATATTCCGGCCAAGGACCCGGCGGTTTACGCAATGCTGGGTCGCGCCGACACCATCGGTGTATTCCAGATCGAATCCCGCGCCCAGATGAGTATGCTGCCCCGGCTGCAACCGCGCAATTTCTATGAACTCACCATCGAGATCGCCATAGTCCGCCCCGGCCCAATCCAGGGAGGCATGGTGCACCCCTATTTAAAACGCAAGCAGGGGCTGGAACCGGTTACCTATCCCCACAAAAAACTGCGCCCGGTACTGGAACGCACCCTCGGCGTTCCTATTTTTCAGGAACAGGTGATCAAGCTGTCCATGGTTGCAGCTGGGTTTAACGGCGGTGAAGCCGACCAGCTGCGCCGCGCCATGGCCAGCTGGGGCAAAAACGGGGACCTCTACCAGTTTCGGGACCGGCTGGTGCAGGGGATGCTGGCCAACGGCTACCAGGAAGCTTTTGCCGAGCAGCTGTTTAACCAGATGAAAGGCTTCGGTGTCTACGGCTTTCCCGAATCCCACTCCGCCAGTTTTGCCCTGCTGGCCTATTTTTCCGCCTGGATCAAACACCACCACCCGGCCGCCTTTTACTGCGGCCTGCTCAACAGCCAGCCAATGGGTTTCTACGCCCCCGCGCAGCTGGTCCAGGACGCCTGTAAAAATACTGCCGGTGGACGTGCTCCACAGCCACTGGGACCACCGGCTGGCACTGCCTGTGGAGCAGCGGCCAGGGTCCTGCGCAGCCGGCGCACAGAGCACACCGGAAACAAAAGCGCCCATGTTGCGCCTGGGCATGCGGCTGGTTCGGGGTTTGAGCCAGTCCAGCGCCGACAGCATCAGTGAGCTGCGGGCAAAACAGGATTTTCGTTCCCTGGGGGATTTCCGCCGTCTCACCCAACTGAGCCGCGAACAACTGGCGCTGCTGGCCCGCGCCGACGCCTTCGGCAGCCTGGGGGGCAACCGCTATATGGATACCTGGCAGTCCCTGGACCGGGAGCCCCACCGGCAGGCCCCAGCCCCCCACAAACCCGCCAGCTCCCTGGAGGACCAGACCCGGGACGACTACGCCAGCACCGGCCTCAGCCTGCGGGAGCACCCGGTCGCCCTGCTGCGCCGGCGGCATCAATTGCAGAGTAATGCCAGGGCCGAAGAACTGTTCCATATCCGGGATGGGCAAATGGTGACCGTGATGGGGCTGGTCACCTGCCGGCAGCGGCCCGGCAGCGCATCGGGGGTATTGTTTCTCACCCTGGAGGACGAGAGCGGAACCATTAATGTGGTGGTGTGGGAGCCGCTGCAGCAGCGTTTTAAAGCCGAGATCAAGCGGGGGGCTGTTTTACAGGTCCGCGGCAGGGTGCAAATCAGCGCGGTTGACAGGGAAAGCCAGCCGGTAATTCATCTGGTGGCCGGGGATATCCGGTGTTTGCAGTGGCACAAGGTGCAAGCGGTTAGAAGTTTTCACTAGTCGGTTGTTGAAAAAGCCTTCCCTGGCTTTCCTCAACCCGGGTTTGCGGCGCATGTCCGCAAACCCTCCACGACAAATCAAGCAGTTACATGCTTGATTTGCGGTCCGAACATCCCTGTTCGGGACAGCAGGCTGCTGATCAAGCCTCCGGCAATCACCAGCCTATTAACCCGGCAACTTATTTAGCTGCCGGGTTAATGCTGCGTTTAGGGTCCCACTACTGGTGTTGTCTGGCTACCCAGCAAAAGGCCCGAACTGTCGTAGGTAAAGTCCGTCACCGACTCCGGTGTGGTGATTTTCAGCACCAGATTTAATGTGGCGTGCCACTGGGTGGTGATGGTCCTGGCTTCCGGCGTGCCGGCGGCCTCGGTTCTGCTCAGCTCGCGGCCCAGGTTGTCCCGGGTAAAACTGGTGATATTCCCTTCCCAGTCGGTCTCAGTGGCCACAAAACCATTGGCATCGTAGGTGTAGGCCCTGTTGGCAGCTGCACAGTTGGCCGAGGCTTCGCCATCGATGGACAGGATACGCTTGACCCCATCTATATCCCCGTAGTGGTAGCTGGTCTGCTTGCCCAGGGCATTGGTCAGGCGCCGGGTATTGGCATCCACATAGGCCACATCCAGCGACTCGGCGCCGCCATTGTGCCCGGTGCGAATGGCCCGCCCCAAGTCGTCATAGGCGAAGCTGCTATAAACTACACCGGCTTCGTCGGTGACCCCGGTCAGCGCATTGGGGAAGCGGCTGTCTTCATAGCGAAAAAGCCGTTGCGGCGTGCTAATGCCCGGGAAGGTGATAGATTGCAGCAAGCCATTGCCATTGTAGGCAAACTGGTAAACGGAGTTGTCATTGCGGGTAATCTGGGTCAACTGGCCATCGGTGTAGGCCAGGGTGACGCTGTTACCATTATCATCGGCGATTGAGGTTTGCTGGATACCACTGCCGTCGTAGGTATAACTGATACCCTCACCCCGCTGGTTCTCCATCCGCAGGATACGCCCAGCTGTATCATAGCGCTCCGTAAAACCATCCACTTTTAGCGTCCAGCCCAAAGGCTGCAGCCCTGCATCCAGGTCCCTGGTCACCTGCCAATTGCGGTTGGCCAGGGCCACAAAGACACCACTCTCATTGACAAAATGCAGGTCACTGCCATTGGGGCGATAGGCAATCATCCTTTCCGTTATCCCATCCGCTAAAGTGTAATGGGCCAGGAAGTAGCTGTGGTTATGGCGCCAGTGCTTTGAGGCATCACCGGTATACTCCAAAGCAGTGTCCCTGTCCAACGGCAGAGTGATAGGTTCCTCTCCTGCAGGCAGCGGCTGCTCAGAGTGCACTGTGGTCCCGGCGACAACCGAACCCAGGCTGTAACCGGCACCGGTCTTGCGGTGGTTGCCAAAGCTGTTGTAAAACCAGGAGAAACTCAGGGGAAAATCCCCACTGGCCGCAAAAACCAGTTCCCGCTGCAGTTTATGGCCACTAAGAAAGTTAATAGGATTACCGGCCAGACTATTGCAGTTTTGCGGCTCTGGTGGGGCTACACAGTCCCTCGCGGTTTCGGACCAGGGTTTATCCGCCGGGCATTTCTTCTCGCAAGTTACCGAATTATAGTTATAGGTTAGAGGTGCTGCGCACGCCGGGGTTTGCCGGCAGTCATCCGGCTCAGCAGGAGACTCTCCCGAGCCGGGTATCGGCGACCGGCCTTCTAAACAGCCTCCTCTGGCTACATTACTATAGTAATCCAAGCTACTCGTATTCCCGTTGAGCGTCCTAGTCCAATTAACCTGACATGTAGCAGTTGTTCTAAGATCTGGATACAAGTCCTCCGGAGGACTTTGAATTATTGTCGTTGTACCGCCGGGATTAACTGCATCTTGTGAGTATTGGATTTCTTGTCTGTATGCATCACAGGCCGCAAATCCAGTAGGATACTTCACCCCAAAAATGGACTGCCTGACAAAGTAACTGGGCTCAGCGGGCACTTCAGCTGATATGAGCAAAAAGATAACCAGAAAAATAGGTTGACGGAACATAATAAGTAGAGGCTCGGCATCTAATTCCCCTGCCTTATACAGGTTCGGTCAGGAAGAAGCAATTATATACACTATCACACCTCAGCTATTTGAAATTCTGGTCAGCTTAATTAATGACTTAAGCGCCAAAATTGAGAATCCATGATTTACACACTATTTCCAACCCAGTCTTATTCATTAATACTCTGAGCAATTGATTCTTTTTTATTCACCTGGAACGCCACATCAGAACTTTTTATTATTTGGAGATTCAGAGGCATATTCTGGTATGAATCCAGCCATTTTCGCCCGAATCTGACAATATCCAAACTCTACATTTGATAGGGTGCCTATAGGAAAACTGGAGATTGAATAGCACTATTCGCGCAAAACAACCTTGGTCTCACAATAAATTTGGGAAGGTTTTGATTTATACTTAAGAGTAGTTAAACACTAAATACAATTTTTATTTATATATACTCTATCGCCTAGCCCATCAGTCTTTCTCCACCTCCTTGAAAAGCTGGCGTAAACTCAGATGAACCGGAGCAACCAACTCCGAATCTTCTGCATTTTCAAAAACCCGTCGGTTTTCATAAGCAACCATGCCAAACGCCTTATCGATAAATTTGTTCTGGCCCTCTACCGGCATTACTTTACCACCACGTAATAAATCCCCATCAATCTCATAGCATTGGGACATGCCAAAAAAATCCGACACATCGGCAGCGCTGGTGCCAGCCCAGCAGGACTGGTAAGCCCCAGCACAGTCCGTATTAACCGGTAAGCAGAGTCGCCCTGCTTCCCTGAAGGAAATCTGCCCTCCCTTCATCAATACCGCCCAGGGCGCTTCGACACGATCAAACAGGTCTTTGCCCAGAAAACGTTCAGCATCGAATTCGGCTCCAACGAGGTTCATTAAAGTAACCGGAAGATCCACCTGACTGGACACCTGGTCCACCTCCCTGTACCCCTCAAACTCAGGGTGGTAGATAAACAGCGGCATCCGAAAAAACTCTTCATCTTTGTATGTTTCATCCAACCCCTCATTAGCTGCAAATGACCAGACCCCATGATCTGCGGTGATTACCACAATGGTATTTTCAAATAGCTGGCTACTTTCAAACTCCTTCCAGAAAACCCCCAAAGCATAGTCACTATAGAAAATAGCATTTTCGTAGGCGAGGTATACTCTTTCCTCATCCCTAACACCCTCCAGGCTATTGGGCACATCCACCGGCCAATCATAGTCGAAGGGGTAATGATTACTAATCGACAGAAGATGAGCATAAAACGGCACCTCCATTTGGGAAACTTTGTCTAGTGCCAACTTGAAAAACTCGGCATCTGCCAGTCCCCAACCGATATTGTCATCGGACGCCCGATTTACTCCGGGCTTGTCGGCGTGGAAGTACAAGTGCCTGAACCCCTGCTGCGGCATAAAGTACTTTCTGTTGTAAAACCTACCGTAATTCGCGTGCATATAAAGTGTTTCATATCCTTTCGCCTTAAGCGCTGACGCCATACACTCCAGGTTCTTTTCGCCAGGGTATTCTGCAATAGAAATCTTGGCGTTATGATCAAATATCCCGCAGATAATTGCGTTCTCACCTTTCACTGTATAATTGGTGTTTGCATAGAAATTGCGAAATAAAAAGCCCCGCTGGGAAATCCGGTCAAAGTTTGGAGTTAGCCCTTTGCGTTGTCCGTAGGCGCCCAAAAAGGATGCACGAAACGACTCCATAGTAATAACAAGAATATTGTATGGCTTACTATCTAAACCTACCGGAAAATACTCCTGCTCAGCTAATACCCGATTCCTCTTCTTGAAATAACTCCAGTCCGATAGAGTATCAGCTGATTTACTATCCAAAGGTATCATAAAAGCGTGAACTGGATGCAAATAGTAAGGTGACAAGGTGAAGGCATTGGCCTTGCGGAGATCAGCAATGACAGAATCCACCCAATACAGCAATCCTAGCCCCGCCAATAGAAGAGAAATAGCACCGATTCTGGCTCGGAATGGTGATAGCTCACGCCATTTAAACCAGCCTGCATAAAAAACAAACAAAAACAAATAGGTAATGCCTGTATATGCAGCCTCCTTCTTATAGGAAAAAGCAGGTAGAGCCTTCAGCACATCGCCACTATCCCGCGCAAACGGAAGAAACTCATAATTAAAAAACACCTGGAAATACTGATAATGCCACCAGTTTGCTACAGTGATAAAAAAGCAAAAGCTTAGAAGCAAAAAGCCAACCACAGAAGCGATGCGAATAGATAGGCTGCGTGCGAAAACGAGAACTGCCAGGACGATTGCCGCTACAGCAACCGAGCTGCCCAAGCCGACTGGCACCGGGTTCGGGAAACCAAAATAGGCTGTGAGCGCAAGTGCCGAAATGGCAGCTGCCACCAGTATCAAATCCCCGAAGAAATACAGCCTTCCCATCCCAACTTCCAAAAGAAAAAAGTAGGCTCTGTGTCAGTCTTCGACCAGACACAAACAAAAAGGCCCCGCAGAGCGGAGCCTTAATAACCTGTGGTTACAGGTTTTAGAAGGTACCGCGACAAGAACCCGGCAGGTACTTGGGATCAACATCGGTGCCATCACCGCCACAGATCCAACCATAGATAGAAGCGCCAACGTTTGAGTTGGCCAACTTGGTGCCATCTGAAGCAATTACCGGAATCACTGTAACAACATCACCATCGGCAACACTCGGTGTCAGCCCCTGAACAGCAATAGTCACTACTCCATTAGCATCAGTAGAGATACTTTGAACATATTTCGTGGCTGGAGAGCTGGATTCACAGCCCCACTCTCCAGCGGACGGCAAAGTAGAGCCTACTGCAGACTGTACAGTTTCAGTGATGGTGGTACGACATGCACTTCCAGCCAAAATAACTTCTGACATCTTAGCCCGCACGGTGTAGTCCTGGTAGGCAGGCAGTGCCACCGCGGCCAGAATACCAATAATCGCCACCACGATCATCAGTTCAATCAGTGTAAAGCCCTGTTGTTTTTTCATTGTAACCGTCTCCATACAGAGTGATTCGAGTTGGTTGTTCTAAATTCCCCTTAGGAAATCGCATTCAACAATACAATCTTTGTGCCAATTCGCGCAAGCGGAGATTTACCGGGCATTAGTGGGATTTTTGCCTGTTTTTTAAGCAAAAAACTTCTACTTTGACCCTAACTTTCAAATAGTGACAAAAAGCGTCACTTTAATCCCCAAACCGTCATGGTTTAATCAGGAACAGTCACAAATTTCCCATGGAGATATATTGGAATTTTTACAGCAGTTGATTTTACTCGACAAGGAATATAAGGATAAAAGCCGGAGCCGCGCCGATTGGCGATACCGGCGGGTTTGGTTATAGTTGGGCCTGGGCTGACCCCGGGCCGCAGCTTTTTTCGCACTGGGCCAGCCCATTAAAAATACAATTATCCTGAGCCAGATCAACACACCATGAGCAGTACTCCCCTCAACGGCCTGGCCAAGCGGCTGGTGGCGGACCAGATTCTGGACGAGTCCACGGCCCTGTCGGCCAGCAAGGCCGCCAGACGGGAAAACCAGACCTTTGCCCAGCACCTGGTGGAGGCCAAGCTGGTGAAAAGCCGCGAGCTGGCCCTGATCGCCTCCCAGGCGTTCGGCTCGCCCCTGTTCGATCTGGGCAGCTACAACTTTGACCTGATCCCCAGGGATATTGTCGACGAGCGGTTGATCGGCAAGCATTTCGCATTACCGCTGTACAAACGGGGCAACCGACTGTTTGTGGCAGTGGCGGACCCCACCAACCTGTCCGGGCTGGATGAATTCAATTTCAACACCGGCCTCAACACCGATGCGGTGCTGGTGGAGGCGGACAAGCTGGCCAAGGCCATCGATGGCTACCTGTCCGACAATAACGATATGGGGGCCGGCCTGGAGGGCCTGGACGACGAGGAGCTGGAGGGGCTGGAAGTGGGGGCCGAGGCCCCCGAAACCCGGGACAATGACGACACCGTTGGCGACGAGGCGCCGGTGGTGCGGTTTGTGAACAAGGTGCTGCTGGACGCTATCCGCGGCGGCGCCTCGGATATTCACTTCGAGCCCTACGAAAAAACCTACCGGGTACGTCTGCGCACCGACGGGGTGCTGCAGGAAGTGGCCCGTCCCCCCATCCAGCTGGCATCGCGGATCTCAGCCCGACTGAAGGTGATGTCCCGGATGGATATTTCCGAGCGGCGCCTGCCCCAGGACGGCCGTATCAAGATGAAGCTGTCCAAGACCAAGGCCATCGATTTCCGTGTCAACAGCCTGCCCACCCTCTGGGGGGAGAAAATCGTGCTGCGGATTCTGGACCCGTCATCGGCCAAGCTGGGGATCGACGCCCTGGGCTATGAGGACGAGCAGAAAAAGCTCTATATGGATGCCCTGGCCCAGCCCCAGGGCATGATTCTGGTGACCGGGCCCACCGGCTCCGGCAAGACCGTCTCCCTCTATACCGGGCTCAATATCCTCAACACTCCGGAGCGCAATATCTCCACCGCCGAGGACCCGGTGGAGATCAACCTGGAGGGCATCAACCAGGTCAATGTAAATCCCAAGGTGGGCCTCAATTTCGCCGAGGCGCTGCGCTCCTTCCTGCGCCAGGACCCGGACATCGTTATGGTGGGCGAGATCCGCGACCTGGAAACCGCCGAGATCGCCATCAAGGCGGCGCAGACGGGGCACCTGGTGTTGTCCACTCTGCATACCAACTCCGCCCCGGAGACACTGACGCGACTGATGAATATGGGGGTGCCCACCTTCAATATCGCCACTTCCGTCAGCCTGATTATCGCCCAGCGGCTGGCGCGCCGCCTGTGCAACGAGTGCAAAAAGCCCGTCAACCTGCCGGAGGAGGTTTTGAAAAACCAGGGTTTCGATGTTGTCGCTATTCCCCGGCAGGAGTGGAAACTCCGCCAGCCGGTGGGCTGTGAACACTGCTCCGATGGCTACAAGGGCCGGGTGGGGGTCTATGAAGTGGTTCGCATCACCGACGGCATCTCCCGCATTATAATGGAGGGCGGCAATTCCATTCAGATCGCCGACCAGGCGAAACAGGAAGGGTTCAACGACCTGCGCACCTCGGCCCTGCGCAAGGTGGCGCTGGGGATCACCAGCCTGGAGGAGGCCAACCGGGTGACCAGTGATTAAACAACTCAGCTTTTTTAGCCACAAATAACCACAGACAGTTCACTCAGGGTACGGGCCGCCGCGCCAGTCCAAAATAACAAGGGGAAGCCTCACTATGGCCAATGCCAGCGCAGTCGCCTATGTCTACAAGGGTGTGGACAGCAAGGGCAACAGGGTTGAAGGCGAGATCAACGGCACCACTCCCGCACTGGTGAAGGCCCAGCTGCGCAGGCACGGGATCATCGCCAGCCGGGTGCACAAGAAACCCAAACCCCTGTTTGGCGGCAAAAGGAAGGTCAAGCCGGCGGATATCGCCCTCTTCACCCGGCAGATGGCCACCATGATGAAGGCCGGGGTGCCGCTGGTACAGAGCTTCGAGATAGTGGCCGACGGCCTGGACAATCAAGGGGTCAAAGAGCTGGTATTCAAGATCCGCGACGATGTAGCCTCCGGTATGCCCTTCGCGGAAGCCCTGCGCAAGCATCCATTGCACTTTGACGATCTGTTCTGCAACCTGGTGGCCTCCGGCGAACAGTCGGGGGCACTGGAAACCATGCTGGACCGCATCGCCACCTACAAGGAAAAAACCGAGTCCCTCAAGGCCAAGATCAAAAAGGCCATGACCTACCCCATCGCAGTGTTGGTGGTGGCCATAGTGGTGACCTCCATTCTGCTGATCAAGGTGGTGCCCCAATTCGCCGAGACCTTCTCCAGCTTCGGTGCCGAACTGCCCGCCTTTACCCGACTGGTGGTGGGAATGTCCGAGTGGATGCAGGCCCACTGGTTTATACTGCTGGTGGTCGTATTGCTGGCTATTGGCGGCACCATCGAGGCCAAGAAGCGCAGCAAAAAGGTGGCGGAATTCTTCGACCGGCTGATTCTGCGACTGCCTATTTTCGGCCAGGTCACCTACAACTCCATCGCCGCCCGCTTTGCCAGGACCCTGTCCACCACCTTTGCCGCCGGCGTGCCCCTGATCGATGCGCTGCAGTCGGTGGCCGGCGCCACCGGCAATTCCGTCTACGAGAAAGCCACCCTGGATATCCGCGATTCCGTCGCCACTGGTATTCCCCTCAACAACGCCATCCGCACCTCGGGCCTCTTCCCCAGTATGCTGGTGCAGATGGCGTCCATTGGCGAGGAGTCCGGCGCCTTGGACGAGATGCTGGCCAAGGCGGCGGACTTCTACGAGGAGGCGGTGGACAACATGGTGGACAACCTCACCACCCTGCTGGAGCCCATGATTATGGCGGTGCTGGGGATACTGGTAGGGGGCCTGATGATCGCCATGTATCTGCCCATATTCCAGCTCGGCAACGTGGTATAAATCGTGCTGGATCAAATACTATTGCACCAGGCACTGCCGGTCGGCGGCGCCTTTGTATTGGGGCTGCTGATCGGCAGTTTTCTCAATGTGGTGATCCACCGGCTGCCCATTATGATGGAGCGGGCCTACCGGCGGGATTTCTTCGACTATTTTGGCCAGCGGCCGGATGCGGCGGAACAGCAACTGCTGGACACGCCCTTCAACCTGTTCCTGCCCCACTCCCACTGTCCCCACTGCGAAGCGGAGATCAAGCCCTGGCACAATGTGCCCCTACTCAGTTACCTGGCCCTGAAGGGCCGGTGCCGCCGCTGCGGCAAACCCATTTCCAAACGCTATCCGCTGGTGGAACTGGCCACCGGCCTGCTTACCGCCATCGTGGTCTGGCAGCTGGGTTTCACCTGGCAGGCCCTGGCGGCCTGCGGCTTCACCTGGGCGCTGGTGGCGCTCACCGGGATCGATTTCGACAAGCAGTTGCTGCCGGATGCCATCACCCTGCCACTGCTGTGGGCGGGGCTGCTGGTGAATATCTGGGGGCTCTTCGCCCCATTGCAGGATGCGGTCATCGGCGCCATGGCCGGCTACCTGTCCCTGTGGCTGGTGTACCACCTGTTCAAACTGGTGACCGGCAAGGAGGGTATGGGGGCCGGAGATTTCAAGATTCTGGCGGCCATCGGCGCCTGGTTTGGCTGGCAGCTGCTGCCGCTGGTGATTCTTCTGTCCGCCGCTGTGGGCGCCGCGGCGGGGATCACCTGGAGCCTGGTGGCCGGCCGCGACCGCCGCCTGCCCATCGCCTTCGGTCCCTACCTGGCCGGCGCCGGCTGGATTGCGATGCTGTGGGGGGCGGAGATTATGAGCTGGTATTTTTCCCTTTGGTGATCCAATCGATGGTTCCTTTGGTAATCCAATCGATGGTCCCTCATCGATTGGATTGTCGCCTTGAAAATCTGCGCAATTACGCGGAATTGCTTGTTTTTCAAGGGCTCGCGCTGGCCTTCGACCAGCGGCGGCACATTCCTGTACCGCGTTAATCCGGTAATCCAACCCTGAACCCGTATCGATTGGCTTGCCGCCGATGACATTCTCCACAATTATGTGCAATCGTTTGTTTTTCAGGGACTCGCGCTGGCCTTCGACCAACAGTGGTACATTCCTGTGCCGCGTTAACTCGGTAACCCAACCCTGAACCCGTATCGATTGGCTTGCCGCCGATGACATTCTCCACAATTATGTGCAATCGTTTGTTTTTCAGGGACTCGCGCTGGCCTTCGACCAACAGTGGTACATTCCTGTGCCGCGTTAACCCGGTAATCCAACCCTGAACCCATATCGATTGGATTGTCGCCTTGAAAATCTGCGCAATTACGCGGAATTGCTTGTTTTTCAAGGGCTCGCGCTGGCCTTCGACCAGCGGCGGCACACCCCTGTGCCGCGTTAATCCGGTAATCCAAACGGGGAACCCGTATCGATTGGCTTGCCGCCGATGACATTCTCCACAATTATGTGCAATCGTTCGTTTTTCAAGGGCTCGCGCTGGCCTTCGGCCAGCGGCGGTACATCCCTGTGCCGCGTTAATCCGGTAATCCAAACCTGAACCCTTGCCGACTGGATTGTGGCCGATGAAAATCTACGCAATGATGCAAAACCACCCCAGCTAGGGCCTGTTGACACTAACTGAGTTGGCCCTATTGTGACAGAAAAGGTGCCAATCGAGGCAAGAGGAGAGCGGTTTGGTTGTTCCAAATGAGCGACGAGCAACGAAGAGTGGCGCCTTTTCCGGCACAACCCGAAGGGCTGCCCCTGGTTTCGCGCCCTGCGGCGTTAGAAATTGCTTATGTGGGCCCACCACACAGCGCAATTCCTGCCTTGCAGGCCACAAAACCAGTGGCAGCAGGGCTATCTCAGTTAGTGTCAACAGGCCCTAGGAAAGCACCCTATGTACACAGTTGGCCTGACCGGCGGTATCGGCAGCGGCAAGTCCGCCGCGGCGGCCTGCTTCCGGGCCCTGGGCGTGCATGTGGTGGACGCGGACCAGGCGGCACGCCTTGTGGTGCAGCCGGGCCGGCCGGCGCTGGAAAAAATCGCGGCCCGTTTCGGCACTGAAGTACTGCTGGAAAACGGCGAACTGGACCGCGCCCGTCTGCGCCGCTTGGTGTTCGACGACCCGGACCAGCGCCGCTGGCTGGAAGGGCTGCTGCACCCGCTGATCCGCACGGAGATTATCGCCGCCCTGCAGGTGAGCAAAAGCCCCTATGCGATGCTGGAATCGCCACTGCTGATCGAGTCCCGCCAGGACCAGCTGGTGCGGCGAATCTGTGTGGTGGACCTGCCGGAGCAGCTCCAGCTGGAGCGCGCCTGCCGGCGGGATGGCGCCGACCCGGTGCAGATCCGCAAGATTATGGCGGCGCAGCTGAGCCGCACCCAGCGGCTGGCGCGCGCCGACGACCTGCTGGATAATAGCGGGGATTCCGGTGACCTGGAGCGGCAAGTGCAACCACTGCACCAGCGCTATCTGCAACTGGCCGCGTCAGACAAGAGATGAGATTTTATGCCGCAGGACACTTCCGACCCGACACCGACACTCCCCTGCCCTAGCTGCAAGCGGCCGATTACCTGGAGTGCTGATTACCCCCACCGGCCTTTTTGCAGCGAGCGCTGCCAGCTGATGGACCTGGGGGACTGGGCCAGCGAGTCGCACCGGATTCCCGGCCAGCCGGTGTACGATGATCTGCTCAGCGGGGATCTGGACCTCACCCAGCACTAACAGGTTGTTGAAAAAGGCATCCCGCCTGTTTCAAAACACGAAAAGCGAAAAATGTGATTCTCACTTTTCTCGCAAAATCAACGACTCAGGTATCGCCGATTTTGCCGGAACATCCCTATTCCGGTACCAGGCGTCGAAATTTTTCGAATTTCAACAGCCTGCTAGGACCTGTGCGCGGATCGCTTCGATAATGGCCAGATTGGCATCGGGAAAGCGAAACTCCCCCAGGGATTCCACCGGTACCCAGCGCACTTCCTGACCCTCCGCGCCCCTGGGCTCACCGTCGAAACCGGTGACCCACCAGGTATCCAGCAATACCCGCTTGTCGCCGTAGTCGTGCCGGATCTCCACCAGGGGTTTGAGCTGCGTAACCCGGATGGCCACTTCCTCCCGCAGTTCGCGGGTCAGTGCCTGTTTTGGGGTTTCACCCGCCTCCACCTTGCCCCCGGGCAGTTCCCAGCGGTCCCCCATATGCCGGTGGGCATGGCGCCGGGCGATCAGGATGGCGCCCTGCCGGTACACTGCGCCCACCGCCACATGCACCCACATCAGCTGCGGTACTCGGCGTTGATGGCCACATAGTCCCGGGACAGGTCGCAGGTCCAGATATGTTCCTCTGCCCCGCCGCGGCCCAGGTCCACGGTGATGGTGAATTCCGGCCGGGCAAACACCCGCTGGCCCGCCTCCTCCGTATAGTCGGGCGCCAGCCCGCCGCCGGCCACCAGCTGCACTTCATCCACAAAGAGGTTGACCCTTGAGGGGTCCAGCCCCTCCACACCGGAATTGCCCACCGCCATCACCAGCCGCCCCCAGTTGGGGTCCGAGGCGTAGAGGGCGGTCTTGACCAGCGGTGACTCCCCCACCGCAAAGGCCACTTTGAAAGCTTCGTCACTGGACGCGGCGCCCCGCACCTGGACGGTGACAAACTTGGTGGCCCCTTCGCCGTCCCGGACTATGGCCTGGGCCAGCTCCACATGCACCTGGACAATGGCGTCCCGCAGGCGCCGGTAGTTGTCATCGTCGGCCTTATCCAGCCGCGGCCCGGCGGCGCCACTGGCGATCAGCACAGAGGCGTCGTTGGTGGAAGTGTCCCCATCCACGGTGATGCGGTTGAAGGATGCCGCCACGGATTCCCGCAGCAGCGACTGCAGCAGTTGCGGTTCTATATCGGCGTCGGTGGCCACATAGGCCAGCATGGTAGCCATATTCGGCTGAATCATGCCCGAACCCTTGGCCATACCCACCACCCTGATGGTCTCCCCATCCAGTGTGACACTGCGCTGGGCCAGCTTGGGGCGGGTGTCGGTGGTCATAATGGCCCGGGCGGCATCACTCCAGCCATCTGCAGCCAGCCGCGAGGCGGCCACCGGTATGGCTTCAAGCAGCTTTTCCAAAGGCAGGGGTTCGCCGATTACACCGGTACTGAAGGGCAGTACCTGTTCCGGCGCCAGCCCCAGTGCCCGGCCTACGGCGGCACAGCAGGCGCGGGCATCGGCGATGCCCCGCTCGCCGGTGGCGGCATTGGCGTTGCCGGCATTGATCAGCAGCGCCCGCACACCATCGCGGCACAGATGCTCCTTCGCCACGGTCACCGGGGCGGCGCAAAAACTGTTGCGGGTAAAGGTGGCGGCTACGGCCGCACCCGGGTCCAGCGCCACGAGCACCAGGTCATCCCGGTTCCAGGGTTTGATATTGGCCGCTACGCTGGCCAGCCGGACTCCGGCGATGGATGCTATGGATTCCATCATAGTGCCTTCCTGTCTCCCTAAAGTTGCCTGTACCCGGGGCGGGGCTTTTCAGCAGACTGCTGACCCCGGCGCCGGTAAAGGGCCGCTATTATTTCCCCTGAAATTCGGGGACTCAAGGCATTTCCAAATTTTTCTGCGGAATTCAATTGAATATCCGCAGATACTATCAACCTGACAATCCAAGAGATGTTTCTCCACCCATTGAATTCTGGCCCTTAACCCAGCGCGGCTGCGGCACATCCCTGTGCCGTATTAATCGGTATTCGTTGACGAAAAAGGCCCCGCTGAGCGGGGCCTTTGGGTCAATGCAGGAATTACGACTTAACTCTGAGGGGACGACACCAGCTTGCCGCAACACTGCTTGTATTTTTTGCCGGACCCGCAGGGACAGGGGTCATTGCGCCCCACTTTGGGTCCGCGGCGCACCGGCTCCTGGGGCGGTGGCGCCGGCTGGTCGCCGGCCTCGGGCAGGGCGCTGGCCTGGGCGTGCTGCAATTCCAGCTGCTGGCGGCGCTGCTCTTCCAGGCGGCGCTGCTCCATTTCCTCCATCTGTTCGCGGGTCATGGGCTCCACATGGGCCAGCACGCGAATCACCTCATGCTTGAGGTTGTCCAGCAGACTCTGGAACAGGTGGAAGGACTCGCGCTTGAACTCCTGCTTGGGGTTCTTGTTGGCGTAAGCGCGCAGGCCGATACCGGCGCGCAGGTGATCCATGCTGGCCAGGTGCTCTTTCCACAATTGGTCCAGCACCTGCAGCATAATCTGCCGTTCGATGGTGGCCATCAGCCCGGTATCGCCGGTGGATTCGCCGATACGGGTCACCTTGGCATCGTAGGCTTCCTGTACCGAGGTGGTGATTTTCTCCCGCAGACTCTCCTCGTGCAGGGTGCGGTCCTCGTCCAGCCACTGCTGCACCGGCAGGGGCACACCCATTTCGGCGGTCAGCTGCTTCTCCAGGCCGGAAATGTCCCACTGCTCCTCGACACTCTGGGGGGGCACATGGCCTGAGATAAGTTCGTTGACCACGTCGACGCGAACAGCGGTGATGGTGTCGCTGATGTTGTCCGCCTGCAGCAGTTCGTTGCGCTGGCTGTAGATCACCTGGCGCTGGTCGTTGGCGACGTCGTCGTACTCCAGCAGCTGTTTGCGGATATCGAAGTTGCGGCCCTCGACGCGGCGCTGGGCTTTTTCGATGGCGTTGGAAACCATCCGGTGCTCTATAGCCTCGCCCCGCTCCATCCCCAGCATCTGCATAAAATTCTTTACCCGCTCGGAGGCGAAAATCCGCATCAGGCTGTCTTCCAGGGACAGGTAGAAACGGGTTGCACCCGGGTCCCCCTGGCGCCCGGCGCGGCCCCGCAGCTGGTTGTCGATGCGGCGGGATTCATGCCGCTCGGTGCCGATAATATGCAGGCCGCCGGCCTCGATCACGGTATTGTGGCGCTGCTGCCAGGCCGCCTTTACCTCCGCCACCTCGGCTTCGGTGGGCTCCCGCCCCTGCTGTTCGCGCAACTCGGCGATTTCCGCCTCCCAGTTGCCCCCCAGCACTATGTCGGTGCCGCGCCCGGCCATATTGGTGGCGATGGTGACGGTGCCGGGGCGACCGGCCTGGGCAATGATCTGCGCTTCCTTTTCGTGGTACTTGGCATTCAGCACCTGGTGCTTGATCTTCGCCTTGGTGAGACGCCGGGACATCTCCTCAGAAGTCTCGATGGAGGCGGTACCCACCAGGATCGGCGCCTGCTTGTCCCGACACTCCTCGATGTCGGCGATCACCGCTTCCATCTTCTCTTCTTTGCTCAGGTACACCAGGTCGTTGCGATCGTCCCGCTGCACCGGCATGTTGGTGGGAATCACCACTACGTCGAGGCCATATATCTGGCGGAATTCGAATGCCTCTGTGTCGGCGGTACCGGTCATGCCGGACAGCTTGGGGTAGAAGCGGAACAGGTTCTGGAAGGTGGTGGAGGCCAGGGTCTGGCTCTCGCTCTGGATCTGCACCCCCTCCTTGGCCTCCAGCGCCTGGTGCAAACCCTCGGACAGGCGCCGGCCGGGCATGGTGCGGCCTGTGTGCTCGTCGATCAGCACCACCTGGCCATTCTGCACTATATAGTCCACATCCTTGTTGAACAGCACATGGGCCCGCAGCGCTGCGTGCACATGGTGCAGCAGGCCCAGATTGCCCGGGGCGTACAGGGATTCGTCCTCCTGTATCAGGCCGCTGCGGGCCAGCAGGTCCTCGACCAGCTGGTGGCCGTCTTCGGTCATTTCCACCTGGCGGGTCTTCTCGTCCACCGAATAGTGGCCTTCGCCCCCGTCCACGGACCGCTGCAACTGCGGCACCAGTTTGTTCATGGCCACATAGAGGTGGGAGGAGTCCTCCGCCGCACCGGAAATAATCAGCGGGGTGCGCGCCTCGTCGATGAGGATGGAGTCCACCTCGTCCACAATGGCGAAGTTCTGCGGGCGCTGACTGCGGTCCTCCCGGCGCAACACCATATTGTCGCGCAGATAGTCGAAACCGAATTCGTTGTTGGTGCCGTAAGTGACGTCGGCCTGGTAGGCGGTTTTTTTGTCCTCGGGGTTCTGGTTGGAGACGATGACGCCCACGGACATGCCCATAAACTCGTACACCGGCCGCATCCAGTTGGCGTCGCGGCTGGCGAGATAGTCATTGACGGTAACTATGTGCACGCCCTTGCCTTCCAGCGCGTTCAGGTAGGCCGGCAGTGTGGCCACCAGGGTCTTGCCCTCACCGGTGCGCATCTCGGCGATGCGCCCTTCATGGAGCGTCATGCCGCCGATCAACTGTACGTCGAAGTGGCGCAAACCCAGGGAGCGGCGACCGGCCTCGCGCACTGCGGCGAAGGCCTCCGGCAACAGCTGGTCCAGGGTCTCGCCGGCGCCGAGGCGCTGCCTGAATTCATCCGTCTTGGCTCTCAGGGCGGCGTCGTCCAGCTGTTTGTATTCGTCTTCCAGCGCATTGATCTTTACGACTGCACGGCGCATGCGCTTCAACTCGCGGTCATTTTTTGAACCGAAGACCGTCTTTATCAGTTTGCCAATCATTATTCAGTAACCACTCAATTCTGTAGTGCGGTAGCGGCCATCTGGGGCGCCGGCTCAAAGCCGGGGCCGGGGGCGGTACCGGGTTGGGGTGCAAGTAAACAGGAAGGCGCTGCGGCTGGCAACTCCAGCGGCAGCGCCGCGCACAGGGAAGAGTAGTTGCTAGCGGCCGGTGCGGCGGATGTAGCTGGCGGGATCGACCGGACGGTCGTTCTTGTACACCTCGAAGTGTACATGGGGGCCGGTGGAACGGCCGCTGGACCCCATTAGGGCGATGACCTGGCCCCGCTTGACCACATCGCCCAGTTTGACCTTGAGCTTGCTGTTGTGCCCATAGCGGGTTTTGTATCCATTGCCGTGGTTGATCTCCACCAACTGGCCATAGCCATAGCGCTCCTCCGCCCAGGTGATGACACCGGCGGCCACCGCCACCACGTCGGAGCCTTTCTTGCCGGCGAAATCAACTCCCTTGTGCCAGGAGCGGCGCCCGCTGAAGGGGTCGGTGCGGTAACCGTAGCGGGACGACATCCAGCCGCGGCCGATAGGGCGGCCGGCGATAAACTGCTCGTCCTGCAGCTGGCGCTCCGCCAGCAGGGATTCCAGGGTAGTCAACTGCATCTGCCGGTCTTCGATCTCGCCGGACAGGTCATCCAGTGCCTGCAGAAACTCGGGGGGCTGGTAGGGCAGTTCGGAGGCCCCGGCTATGCCCGGATCCTCCGGGCCGCCCACGGCGGGGGGAGTACCGAACTGAAACTCCCCCTCATCCAGTTTGGCTACAGTGGTGAGGCGTTCCCCCAGGGCGTCGATACGGGTCAGGCGGGCCTGCATTTCCGCCAGCTTCACCGTGACGGCGGTGAGCTGCTCGCGGGCCTCGCGATCCGCCCTGTCTATCTGCGCCTGCTGCTTGCGCAGGGCCTTGTTCCAGGCCTTTACGGTGCGGGCGTCAAAGGTGTCGCTTTCCGCCACGGGGATATTCATACCCAGCCAGAAGGCGGTGGCGGGCAGACCCAACAGGCACAGCCCCAGCAGGGCTCTGCTGAGGCCACCGAAGTTCAGGCTGCGGGAAACGCCGCTGCGCTCGTTGACGAAAATTACTTTCATATCAGGCGTTGTTGTAGAGTTGGGACTTTTTTGTTGTCGTAATTATTGTCGCACCGTAACCGCGGTCGCTTCTGTGCACTCCGTTCCACTCACGCCTTTCCAATGGCATTTGCGACTGTACTCTTTACTACCGGACCATACTTCTAAGTGGGTTGCCGAAAAACCCTTTTCAACAGGCCATCGGCAAAAAGCCGGCACTTCTGCCGGCTTTGTGTGTGATTCAAACTGCCAGTATTGGCTTCACATAGGAGATGGGCGCTTCTTCCTCTTCCTCGAAGGTCACCATTTCCCAGGCATCCGTCTGCGCGATGAGGCTGCGCAGGGATTTGTTGTTGAGCGCGTGACCGGACTTGTACGCCTTGTACTCGCCGATCAGGCTGGTTCCCAGCAGATACAGGTCACCGATGGCATCCAGTATCTTGTGCTTCACAAACTCGTCCTCGTACCTCAGGCCGCCTTCGTTGAGGATGCGGTAGTGGTCGATAACCACCGCATTGTCCACACTGCCCCCCTGCACCAGGCCCTTGGAGCGCAGGTATTCGATTTCGTGCATAAAGCCGAAAGTGCGCGCACGGCTGACTTCCTTCACAAAGGAGGTGCTGGAGAAGTCCACTGAGGAGGTGAGGTTGCGGCCCTGGAATACCGGGTGATCAAAATCGATGGTGAAGGTGACTTTGAATCCGTTGAAAGGCAGGAAGCTGACAACCTTGTCGCCCTCCTCAACGGTAACCGGCTTCTTGATCCGCAGAAACCGCTTGGGTGCCGACTGCTCCTGGATGCCCGCCGACTGAATCAGGAATACGAAGGGACCGGCACTGCCGTCCATAATCGGAACTTCCTGCGCACTCAACTCGACGATGGCGTTGTCGATGCCCAGGCCGGCCATGGCGGACAGCAGATGCTCGACGGTGGCCACCCGCACGTCATCCTTCACCAGGGTGGTGGAAAGCAATGTGTCACCTACATTCTCGGCCCGGGCCTCTATCTCGACCACCGGGTCCAGGTCTGTGCGACGAAACACTATACCGGTGTCCGCGGGCGCCGGTTTCAGGGACAACACGACTTTCTTGCCCGTGTGAAGACCCACGCCTGTGGCGCGAATAGCATTTTTGAGTGTGCGCTGTTTGATCATGAAACCATCATTTTCCGGTAGGTGGGACTGGCACAGGGGCCACAGCAAGCGGCCGATAGTACCAGAAATCTAACGCCAAAACTATTGTTCGTCCGGCAGTCATCGGTTTTTGGCGGTTATCCCTTTTTCCGCACCTGCTAATCCAGCATAGCCACACAAAAACTGCGGCGCCAACCGGTCAAACTGCATCTATGATAGGGCCACAGAGGCGGGTTGAGCAGTCATCATCCCTGTCGCCCGGATAAACCGGGCACAGGCCCGGTCTCCGGCAGCGACGGCCGGACTGGCCGGTCGCTGTACTGAGCGCCACCGAGACAGCTGCCGGCCCCGGGGAGCCGGCCGGCATGAGCGGTGCTGTTGCCGTCTCTAAGTGACGCCGGGACCTGACTTGACTAGTCCACCTGTTGGCGCAGGAAGGCCGGAATATCCAGATACCGCAGATCGGGATCATCCGGGTCATTGAGAGACGGCGCTGGGCGCTTGGGGCGCTCGCTCTCCGCACGGGTCCGGGTGTCGGCACTTTCCCGCACGCCGAGAGAGGCGCGAGCACTCTGACCTTCGCGGGTCTCGCGAAGTTCCCCGCGACGACCGGTTTCCACCAATTTGGCCGGCCGCGGCGCCTGCTGAACACCATCGCCGAGCCCGGCGGCCACCACGGTAACGCGCATCTCGTCACCCAGCTTGTCATCCACGGCGGTACCTATGACGACGGTGGCGTCATCCGAGGCGATTTCCTGCACTATCTCGCCCACCTCGGAGTATTCCCCCAGGGTCAGCTCCTGACAGCCACTCTCCTCACTGCCGGTGATGATGTTGACCAGAATACCCCGCGCTCCCTGCAGATTGACATTGTCCAGCAGGGGACTGCGCACGGCCTTTTCCGCCGCTTCGCGGGCGCGGCTCTCTCCCACCGCGGCACCGGAACCCATCATCGCCATGCCCATCTCGGACATCACGGTGCGCACATCGGCGAAGTCCACGTTCATGATGCCGGGCCGGATCATCAGGTCGGCGATACCCTGCACCGCACCCAGCAGCACATTGTCCGCTTCGCTGTAGGCGGCCTTCATGGTGATCTTGGTTCCCAACACCTCCAGCAGGCGGTCGTTGGGGATGGTGATCAGGGAGTCCACCTTGTCGCGCAGTTCCAGGATGCCCTCTTCGGCCACCTGCCCGCGTTTGCGCCCCTCGATCTTGAACGGGCGGGTCACCACCGCCACGGTCAGGATACCCAGGTCTTTGGCGATCTCGGCGACGACGGGCGCCCCGCCGGTACCGGTGCCGCCGCCCATGCCCGCGGTGATAAACACCATATCCGCGCCCTGCAGAACCTCGGCGATACGCTCCCGGTCCTCCAGCGCCGACTGGCGCCCCACATCTGGGTTGGCGCCGGCGCCCAGACCGCGGGTGATGTTATTGCCCAATTGCAGAATGGTGCGCGCCTGAACATCTTTGAGCGCCTGGGCGTCGGTGTTGGCGCAGATAAAATCCACGCCCTCCACCTCGCTGACGATCATATGTTTGACTGCGTTACCTCCGCCACCGCCAACACCAATTACTTTGATGACAGGCTTGTCCTGTACGCTGTCCACTAGTTCGAACATTGCTGTTCCCCTTTTCTTGCTCATGCCAAATTCTTTCTTCAGTCCTTGATATTCAGCGCCGCGACACAGCGACCGCAGCGCCGATCTCAACTCGTTTACAAATTGCCCCGGAACCAGTGCTTCACCTTGTCCCACCACTGGTTCTCGCCGTGTGTCGGTGTCCGGCCGCCCGCCTCAACCCCTTCGTGCTGCATGGCGTGCATCAGTAAACCGACCCCGGTGGAATAAATCGGATTGCTGACTATGTCCGTCAGCCCCGCGATACCCTGCGGCACTGCGAGCCGCACGGGCATGTGGAAAATCTCCTCCGCCAGCTCGACCGCCCCCTCCATCTTTGACGAGCCGCCGGTGAGCACCACGCCCGCCGCACACAAATCCTCGAAACCGCTGCGGCGCAGTTCCGCCTGTACCAGGGTAAAGAGTTCGTCGTAACGGGGCTCCACCACTTCCGCCAGTGCCTGGCGGGACAGGTCCCGCGGCGCCCGGTCGCCGACACTGGGTACCTTGATGGTCTCCCCTTCGCCGGCCAGCTTCGCCAGCGCGCAGGCGTATTTGATTTTCAGGTCCTCGGCGTGGGGAGTCGGGGTGCGCAGTGCCATGGCAATATCATTGGTCACCTGGTCGCCCGCGATGGGGATCACACCCGTGTGGCGAATGGCACCGCCGGTGAAGACGGCGATATCGGTGGTGCCTCCACCAATATCCACCATGCACACACCCAGCTCTTTCTCATCGTCCGTCAGTACCGAGTGGCTGGAGGCCAGCTGCTCGAGAATGACATCCTCCACTTCAAGGCCACAGCGGCGAATACACTTTTCGATATTCTGCGCGGCATTTACCGCGCCGCTCACCAGGTGTACCTTGGCTTCCAGGCGCACACCAGACATGCCCAGGGGTTCTTTCACCCCCTCCTGGTTGTCGATCAGGAATTCCTGCGGCAATGTGTGCAGAATTTTCTGGTCCGCCGGAATCGCCACCGCGCGCGCTGCGTCAATTACCCGGTCCAGGTCCTGCTGGGTCACCTCCCGGTCTTTGATCGCCACTATGCCGTGGGAATTGAGACTGCGGATATGGCTGCCGGCGATGCCCGCATAAACCGAGTGAATTTCACAGCCGGCCATCAGCTCAGCTTCTTCCACCGCGCGCTGAATCGACTGCACGGTGGACTCGATGTTCACCACCACACCTTTTTTCATTCCAGTGGATCGATGGGAACCTATACCGACCACATTCAGCTCCCCATTGCCGGAAACTTCACCGACAATAGCGACCACCTTTGATGTGCCGATATCGAGACCAACGATCATGCGCTGATCAGTTGCTTGCGTCATCTTTTTGCCAACCTCGCTGAACTGTACTCAGAACCGCATTTCCAATTCCGGCTTGGGCCCAAGCTCTGTGCCCGCCATTACCAAATCGATCGCCAAACGGTCCCTGAAAGATTGCTGAAAACTACTTTTCCAACAGCCTGCCAAAAAACCTGTTTGACACCAGCTTAACCAATGCTCATCCCTGCCTCTGCGCCCGGGCCGACACCAACCCCCAGTGGGTTACTGCTCTTTCCGCTCTCTCCACTGCACCGCCACAGCGTTGCTATAGCGGGTATCCACCCGCGCAACCTTTGCCAGGTAGGGAGCCAATACGCCGCGGCTCAAGTTGAGAAAGCGGTTGATCCGCTCCAACAACTCATCGTGCCCCAGATACAACTCAATGCCGGACACCAGTTCCAGCTGCCATCCGGCCAGGTCGTCAAACGTCAACCGTTTCACTTCCATATCCCGTGCGGTCAGCAGCCCCGCAAGTGCCTGGTACTGCGACATAATCTGCTCAACCAGCTCCTCGTCACCGGCCAGTTCCGGCAGCCGCCCGGTGACCATGCCCGGCGGCCGCGGCAGCAATGCGCCGCTGGCCACCAGCAGCTGGTCGCCGCCCCACACCGCCAGGGGCCGCGCCTCCTGCACCACCACCTCGACGCCGCGGGGCCAGCGGCGACTGACCGATGCCGCGGTGATCCAGGGGTGCCGCAGCAAGGCGGCCCGCATCCCCTGAATGTCCACCGAGAAGAAACCCCGCCCCAGGAACGGCAGTAGCATCTCCTCGATCTCGCGCTGGGAAACCGCGCGAAACGGCCCCCTCACCTCTACCTGCTCCAGCGCTTTCGCCCCGACCAGTCCGCCGATCGGAAGTTGACGCCAGCCCTGCAGGCCTGCATAACCGACACCGGCGACGAGAGCGACCAACGCAACCGCCAACAAAAGCAACTTTGGCACCCGGCCCATACCGGTATGCCCTTGCTTTTCAGGGCGGCGACTCGCTCCCCGCCCCCGCGTTTTTTTGACGGCCGCCTTCTTACCCGGCGAATTCGCCACCCGCTTAACCGTCATTGTCTCCCAGCCGCCACTCGGCGAGCTTCTGTGCCAGAGCGCCGACGTTGCCGGCCCCCTGTGTCAGCACTATGTCCCCGGGTTCTAACAAGTCCGCAAGGATCGGCGGCACCTGCTCGATCACTTCGGCAAAAATCGGGTCCACCTGACCGCGATTGCGCAGGCTGCGCGCCAGGGTGCGACCGTCGGCACCGGGGATCGGCGCTTCGCCAGCGCTGTAAACATCCAACAGCACCAGCTTGTCCACCTGCGACAGCACCTGTACAAAATCCTCGAATAAATCCCGTGTACGGGTGTAACGGTGCGGCTGGTAGATCATCACCAGACGTCGCTCCGGCCAGCCGTCGCGCACCGCCTGTATGGTGGCCGCCACCTCGCGCGGATGGTGACCATAGTCATCCACCAGCATCACCTTGTGCGCCCCGTCGATGTCGCTAACCGCGTAATGGCCGTAGATCTGAAAGCGGCGCCCCACACCCTGGAAGCTCCGCAGGCCCTCCTTGATGGCCTCGTCGCTGACACCCTCTTCAGTGGCCACCGCAATCGCCGCGGTCGCATTGAGCACATTGTGGATACCCGGCGTCTGCACGCACACTTCCAATAGATCGCCGCCGGGTCGCTGCACCTTAAAATGGCTGCGCAGCGGTTCCTGATTCACATTCAGAATCCGGTAGTCGTTGCCCTCCTCAAAACCGTAAGTGGAGACAGGGCGGGAAAATTGCGGTATCACCGCGCGCACATGGGGATCGTCACCACAAGCCACCACCAGGCCGTAAAACGGCAGATTGTGTACAAAGTCGACGAAGATCTGCTTTACCTTCTCGAAGTCACCTCCATAGGTCTCCATATGATCCATGTCGATATTGGTGACCACAGTGACCATGGGCTGCAAATGCAGGAAAGATGCATCGCTCTCATCCGCTTCCGCAATCAGGTAACGGCTGGCTCCAAGGGCGGCATTGGCCCCGGCCGCATTGACCAGCCCGCCGATAACAAAGGTGGGATCCTTCTTGTCGGCGGCAAAAATAGAGGCGATCAGGCTGGTGGTGGTGGTCTTGCCGTGGGTCCCCGCCACGGCGATGCCATAGCGGTAACGCATCAGCTCACCGAGCATCTCCGCCCGGGGCACCACGGGTATGCGGTTTTCCCGCGCGGCCACCAGTTCCGCATTGTCCTCGTGCACAGCGGATGAATTCACCACCACATCCACGCCTTGAATATTCTCGGCCGCATGGCCGATCTGCACCGCGACGCCCAGCTTGCGCAAGCGCTCGGTCACCGATGAGGTGCGCAAATCCGAGCCCGACACTTCATAGCCCTGGTTCTGCAGCACTTCGGCTATGCCGCTCATACCGGCACCGCCAATACCGATAAAATGAATGCGGCGGATACGGCGCATCGCCGGCACCCTGTAGCCGTTTTTCTCCACCGGCACTTGCAAAGACATATTCAAATCACCTCCCCGCGCCCGGTCGCACCCAGCCCCAGGACTTCAGCACAATTCGCCAACACCTGTTCGGTGGCATCCGGCCTGGCGACACTTCTCGCCGCCCGCGCCATTTGCAGCAGTTCTTCCGGCTGTGCGAAAAGCTGCTGTAACTTCACTGCAAGTTTCTCCGCACTCAGCGCGTCCTGCGGCATCACCAGGGCGCCACCGGCACGCTGCAGCCAATCGCCATTTTTTTTCTGGTGGTCGTCGATCGCGAAGGGGAAAGGCACCATGATTGCCCCGACACCCGCTGCGGCGATTTCCGACACCGTCAGCGCCCCTGCGCGACAGATAACCAGATCGGCCTGACCATAGGCCCGGGCCATATCGGTAATAAACGGCACCACTTCCGCCTCCACCCCCAGCTTGCGATAGGTGGCGGCGGCGATATCCAGGTGACGCTGACCCGCCTGGTGGACAATATGGGGGCGAATAGCTTCCTCCAGTAGCGCTATGGCCTGGGGGACCACTTCATTGATCGCCAAAGCACCCAGGCTTCCCCCCAGTACCAGCAGGCGGGGATGGGACCCTGTCCCGATCCGCTGCTCCGGCGCCGGTAGCTGCGCGATTTCCGCGCGCACCGGGTTGCCCACCTGCCGCCCCTTGCGCAGGCCGCTGGGAAATGCCTCCAGAACCCGGGTCGCCAGCGGGGCCAGCAGGCGATTGGTGGTGCCGGCCACGGCATTCTGTTCATGTATGACCAGGGGTATGCCGCGCAGCCGCGCAGCCACCCCGCCCGGTCCCGTGGCAAAACCGCCGAATCCCAGCACCGCGTCCGGGTTAACTTTCTTCACTAAAGCCATTGCCTGACCCAGTGCCCGGGCAATCTGCAGCGGCGCTCTCAACAGTGCCAGCTTGCCCTTGCCCCGCACACCCTCAACAGCAATGGTGTGCAGCTGTATACCCGCATCCGGGACCAGCTGTGCCTCTATGCCGCCCTGTGTACCCAGCCATTCGACCCGCGCGCCTCTCTGTTCCAGTGCACGGGCAACTGCCAGTGCGGGAAACACATGGCCGCCGGTACCGCCGGCCATCAACAGAAATTTGCGCCCCGCAAAAAGCCCTTCGTCCGGTACCGCACTGCGATTCGTCATCATCATGCGGCCTCCCCTTCCAGTTGCCGGTCACCCAACTGCACTGGATTGACGATCGGCAGCGGGCGGGCCACACCCTTGGGCGATTTTTTCCCGGCGGCGGATTGGGAGACTTCCATCTGTACCCGCAGTGCCAATGCAAACAGTGCGCAGCAAACCACCAGACTGCTTCCGCCCGAACTGACAAACGGCAGGGTCAACCCCTTGGTGGGCAGGAGGCCCGACGCCACCCCCATATTGACGAACGCCTGGCTCGCCAGCAGTACGGCAATACCAAACGCCAGCAGTGCGGGAAATATCTCCCCCCGATCCAGTGCACTGCGAACCAGGCGCAGCAGTGACCAGGTGAGCAGGGCGAACAGGGAGATCACCAGCAGGCCCCCGGCCAGGCCCCATTCCTCGGACAAAATTGCAAAGATAAAATCCGTGTGGGCCTCGGGCAGGTAAAACAGCTTCTGCACACTGTTCCCCAACCCGACGCCAAACCACTCGCCGCGGCCAAAGGCGATTAACGACTGGGTCAGCTGGTAGCCGCTGGCAAACTGATCGCGCCACGGATCCAGAAATGTGGTCAGGCGCTGCAGGCGATAGGGACTCACCAGTGCCATAACCACCAGTGCACCGGCGGCCAGCCCCACCAGTGCGAAGGTGTGGGGCAGCCGCGCCCCGGCCAGGAACACCATCGCCAGTGCGGTTCCCGAAATCACCACCACCGAGCCGAAATCCGGCTGCAACAGCAGCAGCGCAGCCACCCAGGCGAGAATGACCACCGGCACCATAAAACTGCTCCAGTGGCGCAGGCGCTGATTGCGGCGAGTGAGGAAACTGGCAAAGAAAATCAGCATACAGAATTTGGCCACTTCCGCCGGTTGCACTGTGACCGGACCGAACATCAACCAGCGGCGGCTGCCGTTTACCTCGCGGCCAATACCGGGGATTAACACCAGCAGCAACAGCAGGCAGGAAAAAAACAACAGCGGCCAGGAGAGCCGCGACCAGACCGACAGGGGAATCTGACTGACAATGGCCGCCACAGCGATGCCCAGCGACAAAAATATCAGGTGCCGCTTGAGGAAAAACCAGGGATCGTCGTAGACGTCGGCCGCAAATGCGATTGAAGCCGACGCCACCATCACTATGCCGATGCTGGCGAGCGCAAGCACACAAAACAGCAAAATCGCTACGGACTGCTGACCGCCCTGGGGCAAAATTCCCTGCCGCCAACTCACGGCGCACCTCCCGCGGGAGCCGTGTCCATAAGGGCGGTGACGGCGCGGCGAAAATCCTCACCCCGCTCTTCGAAATTGCGATACCTATCGAAGCTGGCACAGGCGGGGGAGAGCAGCACATAATCCCCGGCCCGCGCCTGTGCGTAGGCTTTCGCAACCGCATCCTCCATGGAGTGCGCGCGCAGCAGCGGGCATTTGCCGGCGAATACACTGGCAATTTTTTCTCCGTCGGCCCCAGTGCACACCAGGGCCCGCAGCTTGCCGGCACTTTTGGCCATGGGCGAGAAATCGGCACCTTTGCCGTCGCCTCCCGCAATCAATACCACCTTGCGCCGCCCGTCGGCCAACCCCTCCACCGCGGCGCAGGCCGCGCCCACATTGGTTCCCTTGGAATCGTTGACGAATACCACCTGTTCCAGATCCGCAACCCTTTCGCAGCGATGAGCCAGGCCGTTAAAACGGCGCAGCACACTGAGCATCGGCTCGAACGCCAACCCCAGCGCATTTCCCAGGGCCAGGGCCGCCAGGGCGTTGGCGACATTGTGTCGCCCCACCAGCGCCAGCTCAGAGACCGGCATCAAGGGCTCTGTACCCTGCACCAGCCATTCCTGTCCGCCCCTGTGTTCGATCCCGAACTGGTGCAGGTCCGGCTTGTCCAGACCGAAACTCCACTCGCGCATATGAGTGTTCAGCGGAGCCCGCGTGAGGGAATCCGCCCGATTGATTACCACCTGCCCAGCGTGCCGGTATATGCGCTGCTTGGCACTGTGGTAAGCGGCCATGTCCGCATAGCGATCCATATGATCCGCGCTGAGGTTAAGGATCGTCGCCACGTCGGGCGCCAGGGAAAAAGTGGTTTCCAACTGAAAACTGGACAACTCGAGAACGAACAGCTGTGGCAACGGCTGCTCCAGCATATCCAGCACCGGCACGCCGATATTGCCGCCGACACCTACCCTTGTCCCCGCCTCCGCGGCCATCATGCCGAGCAGGGTTGTGACGGTGCTCTTGCCGTTGGAACCGGTAATGGCGGCGATTTGCGGCTTCTGTGCCAGTCCGTCCAGTTCCCGCGCAAACAGCTCTATGTCACCGACAATGGGAATCCCGGCTCCGGCCGCCTGGACCAGCGCCGGTTGGCTCAACGCCACACCGGGGCTGGCGATAATCTCACTTGCGGACAGCAGGGTTGCCGGGTCCAGTGGACCCGTCTGCAGTGTCAACTGGGGAAACTGACGGCGGAAAGCCTCGAGCCCCGGCGGCTGACTGCGGCTGTCCACAACCACGGGTGTGTGACCGCCGCGCAGCAGGTAGCGCACCACCGAAACGCCCGTAGCGCCGATGCCGATTACCACCTTTTTTTGCGAAGTCGCGATCAGTGCCATAATTTTGTCAACGCAGTTTCAGCGTCGCCAGCCCCGCCAGTACCAGTACCACCGTGATAATCCAGAACCGCACTATGACGCGCGGTTCCGGCCAACCCTTCAATTCAAAATGATGGTGCAGAGGCGCCATGCGAAAAACTCTCTTCCCGGTCAGCTTGAATGAAGCCACCTGTATAATCACCGACACCGTCTCGGTGACAAAGACGCCGCCCATGATGAACAGCACTATCTCGTGACGGGTGATGACCGCGATAATTCCCAATGCAGCCCCCAGCGCCAAAGCGCCGACGTCACCCATAAATACCTGCGCCGGATAGGTGTTGAACCACAGGAAACCCAACCCGGCACCGCCCAGCGCAGCGCAGAACACCGCCAGCTCACCGGCCCCGGGGATCGACGGAATGTGCAGATAGCTGGCGAATTCCACATGCCCAACGAGATAAGCGATGATGCCCAGTGCCCCGCCCACCATGACCGTTGGCATTATGGCGAGGCCGTCCAGGCCGTCGGTTAGGTTGACTGCGTTACTGCAACCGACCACGACGAAATAGGTCAGCAGGATAAAAAACACCGGCCCCAGGTTGATGGCAACATCCTTGAAAAAGGGCACGAACAACTGGGTTTCCGCCGGAATGGTCGCGCTGAAATACAGATAAAGAGCTGCGCCCAAACCCGCCACCGACTGCCAGAAATACTTCCAGCGCGCAATCAGCCCTCGGGGGTTTTTCTCCACGACTTTTTTGTAATCGTCCACAAAGCCCACGGCACCAAAGACAAAAGTGACAAACAGTGTGACCCACACATAGCGATTGGTGAGATCGGACCACAGCAGGGCCGCGGAAAAAATCGCAGCCAGAATTAATGTACCGCCCATGGTTGGGGTGCCGGACTTGCTCAGATGGGTTTGTGGCCCGTCGTCGCGCACGGCCTGGCCCACTTGCAGCTGGTTCAGCCAGTGAATCATGTGCGGTCCCACCAGCAGCGAAATTCCAAGCGCGGTGAGCACGCTCAGAATTGCCCGCATGGTGAGATAGTTGAACACCGCAAAGGTGCTCACATGTTGCTGCAGAAGTTCTGCCAGCCAGAGCAGCATCAGTTGTATCCTCCACCTTCACCGGTGTCAGTCAACGCCCGCACCACCAGCTCCATATGTGCGCTGCGCGAGCCTTTCACCAGTACCGTGGTGTTTTCATCCAGTTCATTTTTCAACGCCGCAACCAGTGCCTGGTGCGCGCGGAAGTTGTGCAGCGGCTGGGCGGCGCTGCGGCCGAAGGCCTCGCTGGCCGCCACACCCAAAGGCCCCAGTGTGTAGAGTGCATCCAGCCCCCGCTGGCGCGCCAGCTCGCCCACCTCCCGATGCATGGCTTCCGCATCCGCACCGAGTTCCGCCATGTCTCCCAGGGCCAGAATTTTTCTGCCGCTGCGTTGCGCCAGCAGTTCGATAGCCGCCGACACTGAGCCCGGATTGGCGTTGTAGCTGTCGTCGATCACCGTAATACCCTTCCAGCCCCGCATTACCTGCAGCCGCCCTTCCACCGCCCCGGCCTGCGCCAGGCCCCCGGCAATTTCAGCCGCCGGAATTCCCGCCGCGCGGGCACAGCCAGCAGCAATAAGGGCGTTGTGCACCATATGCTCACCCAGCATCTGCAGCTTGACCGGGTGCGCCAGTTCGTCGACAACCAGGTCGAAACCCACCCGCCCCTCATCGTCCAGGGCAATATTGTCGGCGTGCACCGCGCAGTCCCGCCCCAGCCCAACCCGGAGCACCTGAACCCCCGGCGGCATCCGCTCCAGCCAGTAGCCGGCATAGTGCTCATCCGCGTTGACCACCGCCGTCGCACCCGCTCCCAGGCCGGTATAAATTTCCCCCTTGGCGGCGGCGATCCCGGCCACCGAACCGAAACCCTCCACATGCGCCGGCATTACGTTGTTGACCGCCGCGATCGTCGGCCCGCCGATGCCGCAGAGATAACCGATATCGTCCGGCCCATTGGCGCCCATCTCCAAAATCAGCACCTGGTCGTCGGGGGTCAATCCGAACAGGGTCAGGGGCACGCCGATATGATTGTTCAGATTTCCCCGCGTGACGCAGACCTGGTGACGGCGGGAAAAAATTGCCGCGAGCATCGCCTTCACCGAGGTTTTGCCGCAGGAGCCGGTAATTGCAATGACCGGACCCGAAAACTGTTCCCGGCACAGCCGGCCTATCTGCCCCAGCGCAATGGTGGTGTCAGCCACTTTCCACTGGGGCAGGTTCGAAGCATGAATCTCCCGCTCGACCACCGCGCCGAGTACCGAACCCTCCAGTTCGGCGACAAAATCGTGTGCGTCGAAATTTTCACCCACCAGGGCCACGAACAGGGACTGTGGATCCAGGTTGCGGGTGTCGGTACACACGCGATCAAAGGTGACGGAACCATTGATCAGCTCGCCGCCAAATCGCTGCTGCAGCTGCTGCAGGGAAATCGGGCTGATCACGGCGCCGCCTCCGTACCGCCCTCTGTACCCGTCTGTGCCACGCGCCGCTGCAGTGCCGCCGCGGCCTGCTCGCGGTCGCAGAAATGAATCCTCTCCGCACCGATGATCTGGTAGTTCTCGTGCCCCTTGCCGGCAATCAGGACAATATCGCCCGGCTCTGCCGCCGCCACAGCACGATCGATGGCGCGCCCGCGATCCTCCTCTACCTGGATATTGCTGGCAGCGCCCTCCAGCACATCCGCAATGATTTTCTGCGGGTCCTCATTGCGGGGATTGTCACTGGTGACAATGGCGTAATCCGCCATTTCCGAAGCGATGCGCCCCATGGGTGCGCGCTTGCCACTGTCCCGGTCGCCACCACAGCCAAACACGCACCAAAGTCTGCCTTTGCAGTAGGGCCGCGCGGCGGCGAGTGCGGCGCGCAACGCTTCCGGGGTATGCGCATAGTCCACCAGTACGCTGATGTCCTCCGCTCCCTGCACCCGGACCCGCTCCATGCGGCCGGGAACCGCCGCGATAGTCGGGAAGGCCGCGAGAATATCGGCGAACGGCATGCCTCCTGCGGCAGCGGCAGCCACCACAGCCAACGCGTTGTGGATGTTGAAGTCGCCGATCAGCGGCGCCCGCAACTCACCACTGCCCCAGGGCGTGGTCAACTGCACGGAAAAACCGCTGTCGTGACGCCGCAGGTCTGTCGCGTGCAAATCACCCGCCTGCAGACCGTAGGTCAGCACCTTGAGCCCGCGCAGCTTGCAGCGCTCCGCCAGCTGGGCGCCGAAGGGGTCGTCGAGATTGATAATGCCGCGCTTCAACTGGGGCAGGCCAAACAGCTTTTCTTTCGCCGCACCATAGGCCGCCATGGTGCCGTGGTAATCGAGGTGATCCCGCGACAGGTTGGTAAAGATCGCCGTATCGAACACCAATCCGTGCACACGCCCCTGGGACAGCGCGTGGGACGATACTTCCATCGCCGCAGCCCTGACGCCGAGGTCGCGAAAGGCCGCATAGTCCGCCTGTAAATGCACCGGGTCCGGTGTGGTCAGGCCGGTTTCCCGCAGCTCGATACGGCCGTCCCGCCACACGCCGTTGCCCACGGTACCCATGACACCGGCACTGCCGAAATGCTGCGCCAGCAATTGGGCGGTGAGATAAGCGCAGGTGGATTTGCCGTTGGTGCCGGTCACCCCCACCAGGTAGATGGCGCCGGTGGGATGGTCGTAAAAACGCGCGGCAATCTCGCCGACACGCTTCGCCAGCCCGGGTACCACAACCACCTGAACCCCCGCGCGGGTCTCAGTGCTCAGAGCGTCGCCATCGGCCAGTACGGCGGCGGCGCCGGCTTCGATAGCCGCGTCGATAAACTGCCGGCCATCGACGATGCTGCCGCGCAGCGCCATAAACAAATCGCCGGGCTGCACCTGACCGCTGTGCAGGGCGACACCGGAAACCTCGACCTCGGGAATGCCCGCGTAACCGGGGACCAGTTGTATGAGAGAAACCCTGCGCTGACTCACGATTTACTACCTCTTTCGCTCAACTGCACTGCCAGCTGTTGTTCCGCGGGGGGCACCTGCGTAGGCGGCACCTGCAACAGGCGCATGGCACCCGCCATCACTGCTCCAAACACCGGCGCCGCCACTTCACCGCCATAGTATTTGGCGTGTGTCGGCTCATCGATCACCACCACCGCCGCCAGGCGGGGGCGCTCCGCGGGGATAAAACCCGCGAACACCGACCGGTAGCGATTATCCGCATAGCCCTGGCGACCGACCTTGTGCACCGTGCCGGTTTTGCCGGCGACCTTATAGCCCTGGACCGCCGCCTGCTTGCCGGTACCCCGCGCGCTGACAACAGTCTCCAGCATGGCCGTAACCTCCCCGGCCAGGTCCGCCTCCACCACCCGCTCACTGGCCGACGCCGTTTTGTCACTGCCCAAAACCAGGGAAACCGGGCGTTTGAGCCCGGCGTTGGCAAAGACACTGTATGCGCGGGCCAGTTGCACCCCGTTGACGGTCAACCCGTAACCAAAGGCAAAATTGGCCCGTTCAATGGGCCGCCATCGGCTGCGGGTGGGCAATATACCCGACGCCTCCCCGGGAAAGCCGCTGCCCAGCGCCTGCCCGAGACCGAGGCGGGCAAAGAGTTCGCGCAACTTGTCTGGCTGCAGGTCCAGGGCAATCTTGGTAATACCCACCTGGCTCGACTTGGTAATCACGCTGGTCAGGTCCAGCCTGCCGTAATTGACCGGATCCAACAGGGTCTTTCCCGGCAGTCGCACATAGCCGGGATTGGTGTCGATTGCCGTATGGGGCTGGTAGCGGCCGGTTTCCAGCGCCGCCAGGGCCGTCAGGGGCTTGACTGCCGAACCCGGCTCGAACTGGTCGATCAGGGCCCGATTGCGCATTGCCGCCGGTCCGACACCGATACGGTTATTGGGGTTGAACGAAGGCTGGTTGGCCATGGCCAGCACGTCGCCGCTGCGGGTATCGAGGATCACCATAAAACCGGATGCGGCATCATTTGCAGCGACGGCCCGCTTCAACTCCCGATAGGCGAGATACTGCAGGCGCATATCGATGCTGAGTTTGAGGTCGCGGCCGGGGCGGGCTTCCTGTTGAGTGGCCAGATCCTGGACGGTGCGCCCCTTGAGATCCTTGACCACCTGCTGGCGTCCCGGCTTACCTGTGAGCCAGTCGTCATAGGCCAGTTCAAGCCCCTCCTGGCCGCGATCGTCGATATTGGTAAAGCCCACCAGCTGCGCCACCACCTCGCCGGCGGGATAGAAACGGCGGTATTCCTTCTTGCTGTAAACACCCGCTATGTGCAGGCCCAGGACCTTTTCCGCCTGCTCCGGTGCCATGTGACGGCGCAGGTATACGAACTCTTTACCGCGGTAACGCTGCAGGCGCTCGGCCAGGGCGGAGGGCTCCATCGCCAGTGCTACTGCCAGCTGCCGCAGCTGGTCCGGCCCTGACTCGCGCAGCAGCGCCGGGTTGGCCCAGAGGCTCTGCACCGGGGTGCTCACCGCCAGCAGTTCGCCATTGCGGTCCAGAATCGAACCCCGGTAAGCGGCAATTTCTTCCGTGCGGATGGTGCGCGCACGGCCCTGGTCCTGCAGGAAGCGGTAACCCCGCTCCTCTTCCGGCAGTACCTGGAGGCGCGCCAGATGAAAGATCAGCGACAGGGCGAACAAACACAGCAGCAGAGCCACCAGCGCAAAGCGCCAGCGGGCGATACCCTGCATTGATCTCTGTTGTTTTTTTACAGCGCCCATGAAACTCCCTGTTCGCCTTATAAAACTATTGCCCGGTGACCATGACCCGCTCCTCGGGAGCCGGCACATGCATATTCAGCTTTGTCCGCGCCACCTTTTCGATGCGGCTGTATGCCGACCAGGCGCCCTTTTCCAGCAGCAGGCGCTCCTGTTCGGTGCGCAGCTGGTCGCGCATCTTCTGTGCGGCTCCCAATTGCGCGGTCAGCTCGCGACTGCGCTGCGTGCTGTGCACCACCGCCAGTGAGGACCCAAGCACCGCCAGCCACAATGCGCACAGGAGCAGCAGACCGGCCCGCTTCATACCAGTTTCTCCGCCACCCGCATCACCGCGCTGCGGGCGCGCAGATTCTCGTCCAGCTCCACATCGCCCGCCTTCACCGCCTTGCCCAGGGGGCGCAGGGATCTGTCGATCTGGCTCTCCATCACGGGCAGGCCCCGCGGCAGCTGCGGACCCCGCGCCCGGTCGCGCACAAAGCGCTTCACCATACGGTCCTCCAGCGAGTGAAAGCTGATCACCACCAGCCTGCCACCGGGCGCCAGCAAGTCGACCGACCGGCCCAGCGCCTGCTCCAGGTCCCTGAGCTCTCCATTGATATGAATCCGGATGGCCTGAAACACCCGTGTGGCCGGATGTTTACCTTTTTCCCAGGCCGGATTGGCCGCCTTGACCACTGAGGCCAGATCGAGGGTGCGTTCGAAGGGTCTCTCGGCCCGGCGGCGTACGATTGCCGCGGCCATTCGCCTGGCGAACCGCTCCTCGCCATACTCCTTAAAAACCCGCGCCAGCTCAGCTTCGGATTCGGTATTCACCCACTCCGCCGCACTGACGCCGCTACCGCTATCCATGCGCATATCCAACGGGCCGTCCTGGGTAAAGCTGAAACCCCGCTCGGCCTGGTCCAACTGGGGCGACGAGACGCCCAGGTCCAGCAAAATACCTGTCACCCGGCCGGGCCGGACTTCCGCAGCCCTATCCATGTCGGCGAATGAGCCGTGCCAGACCGCGAAACGGGGCTCGGCTGCAAAACGCTCCCTGGCGTAGGTCACCGCCTGCGGATCCTTGTCCACAGCCACCAGCCGCCCGCCCTCGTTGAGGCGCTGGAGGATCAGGGCACTGTGCCCTCCGCGGCCAAAGGTACCGTCGATGTAAAAGCCGCCCGGATCAGTGACCAGGGCATCGACGGCCTCGTGCAACAACACACTGCGATGCAAACCCTGGGACACCCGGGCCTTCTCCTTCGTCTACAGCGAGAGCGAAGCCATCTCCTCCGGCACATCACCCTCACCTTCGCTACTGTCGAGCCAGTCCATCCAGCGGTCCTCGCTCCACAACTCCAACTTCTTGCCCTGCCCCACCAACATCAGTTTCTTTTCCAGACCGGCGTATTCGCGCAGGGTCGGCGGGACCAGTACCCGCCCGCTGGCGTCCACCTGCAGCTCGCAGGCATAGCCGATCAACAGCCTCTGGGCACGGCGCGCCACCTTGTTAAAACTGGACAGCGCTTCAATCTTTGGCAGAATTTCACGCCACTGGGGCTCCGGGTAAACCAGCAGGCAGCGTTCCTCTGTGTGCGCTGTGACCACCAGCCGCCCGGCACAATCCTCCCGCAGCGTGTCGCGAACGCGCGCCGGTATCGCCAGACGCCCCTTGGCGTCCATATTGATGGCGTGGCTGCCTAGATACACTACTCTTCCCGGTTGACTGCTACCGCCTCGAAACAGACGCGACAGTGGTCGGAAAACTGCGGATAAAAATCAATGTCGCGCCATGCAGATAACCACCAATTAGCACTTACGCGCCACCGATACCCACAAAATCCCACTTTTCCCCACTTTCGACACTATAAATCTGACCGGCTCAAAGTCAAGGAAATAGACCGGGAAAAACCGACTGGGTACCAGTATCTACGGGGGTTTCAGGTGCTCGGCGGGCGTAGAAAGTGCATTTTTTAACCAGGCAAAACTGCCACTGAAGCAAGTGCTTACTTATAGAAGCTAAGAGTCTACTTTAAGTTCCTTGGGGCAGCTAATGACCTCGCCTCGGGCCAGCGTCAATCCTCGCCCGGGCGGCTCTGACAGCGGCCGATTCACAAGAATCCACTACGCAAACCACGTGTTAGTGGCCGCTAACATTGTAAGATTCCGCCGCAGGTCCCCGGCGACTCACCCGTTCATCGCCACAAAGGAGCTTTTTTGATCCACGGCAACGACACAGACGACAACCGGGGCTGCCCGCCAGGGGGCTGTGCAGCGGATTTGATGCGGATCTTTTGCGCGCCGAAAAAAGGCCGCCCGCGGCAAGGTCGCAGGGGGATTGAGGTCGAATTGGGTGAGCTGGCCTGTAAGCCGGGTTCTGTCGAGGACAATCATTCATCTGGGATGTCTGTCACCAGACACCTCAAGCGACCTACCCGCCCTCAGTGCGGGTCACACCTGTAGAGGGCCTATTTGGTCTTGCTCCGGACGGGGTTTACCGTGCCGCGGACTGTTACCAGCCGCGCGGTGCGCTCTTACCGCACCCTTTCACCCTTACCTGTACTTTCCCGGACCGAAATCCGGAAGAGCCATCGGCGGTCTACTCTCTGCTGCACTTTCCGTAGGCTCACGCCCCCCAGGGGTTACCTGGCGTCCCACCCTATGGAGCCCGGACTTTCCTCCGCCTCCAAAAAGGAAACAGCGATTGTCCAGCCAGCTCGCGCGCAAGCCTAATGAGCCGCGGGCAGAAGCGCAAGCGCTATTTCTGCGTGAGGCTCCAGTTGTAAAGCGCCTTCTTACTCGCCCCAGTAATCTCCGCCGTCAGCGCGGCGGCCCGCCTGGACGGCAACTCCCCCAGCAACAGTGCCATGACCCGCTCCGCTTCACCGCTCAGCTCCTCCTCCCGGCGGGGTTCGGCACCCCGCACCAGCAGCACTATCTCACCCCGCTGCTGGTCGCTGTCCGCCGCCACCCAGTCCGCCAGCTCGCCCAGAGGCGCCAGGTGGATAGTCTCGAACGCCTTGGTCAGCTCGCGGGCGATCACCGCCTCGCGATCGGCACCGAAGGCTTCCGCCATCGCCCGCAGGGTATCCGACACCCGGTGCGGGGCTTCATAGAACACCAGGGTCCGCTCCTCCCGGGCCAGGGCCTGTAGGGCAACCTGTCTGGCAGTGGGTCGCGATGGCAGAAAGCCTTCAAAAGTAAAGCGGTCACAGGGCAGCCCGGCGGCACTGAGGGCAGCCACAAAGGCGCAGGCACCGGGTACCGGTATCACTTTGACCCCGCGCGCGCGGGCCTCCCGCACCAGTCGGTAACCAGGGTCGGAGATCAGCGGTGTGCCCGCATCGGAAATCAGCGCTAGGGTTTGTCCGCGCTCCAGGCGCTCCAGCAACTGCTCGCTGCGCCGTCCACCGGAGTGGTCGTGATAGGCGACCAGCGGGGTATCGATATCAAAATGGGATAAAAGTCGCTGACTGTGACGCGTGTCTTCCGCTGCCACCAAATCCGCGCATTGTAGAACTTCAATCGCTCGCGGTACCATGTCGGCCAGATTACCAATGGGTGTAGCAACGATATAAAGCACCTTGTCCGGCCCCATAGTTCACTCCAATTGTAAGTTTTGCGGGAGAAGAATATGTCCGCCTTTTCACGGCGCCGCTGTCCGCTTGCGGCAATCATCGCCACAGGCGTGCTGAGCCTGGCGTTGACCGCATGCCAGACAGTGGCCCCGCAGCGGGACAACCAGGCACCGGCGGGTACCAGTGCTGCCTCGGCAACGCGCGCCGACGCGGTGCAACTGCTGCAAAACGCGCAGAAATTGCCCTCGCCCCAGCGCGATCAACAGCAACTGCAGGCGGCCGCCATTCTATATGAGCTGGGGGACGCCGGGAGTGCCAAAAGCGCCGTAGCAAGCGTGGAACCGGCCCGGCTCGACGATGTACAGTTTGCCAGATACGTCCAGGTATACGGCAGCCTGCTGGCCGCTGACGACGAGTTCTTTCGCGCCCTGGACCTGGCCACTGCCCCGCGCCTGGAACACTCCTGGGCGCGGATTCCGGTATCCACTGCCCTTTCGCTGCGCAGCCTGAGGGCGGACCTCTGGGGCCTGCTGGGGGATCTGGACAGCGCGATTGAGGAGCGGCGCCATATCGCCGGCATCGCCTCCGGTGAGGCGGCAATTGAGGCCAACAACGACGGCTTCTGGCAACTGCTGACCCAACTTCCCTCCAGTGAGCTGCAACTGCGCGCAGACGAGGCCAGCGACGCACAGATGCGCGGCTGGTACCAGCTGGCGCTGGTGGGACGCGATACCCAGAGTGACATCAGTGCCCAGCTGGCAGCTCTCAGCCGCTGGCACCAGCACTGGCCCCATCACAGCGCCAGCCTTTATCCGCCCCGGGCGCTGCAACTGATAGAGCAGCTGGCCGCGCAGAGGGCCCAGCGCATCGCCCTGCTGCTGCCGCTCAGCGGCCAACTGGGCGGTGCCGGGCGGGCGATTCGCGACGGCTTTATGGCCGCCTACTACACCGGGCTGAACACCGGTGCCCCCGTCCCTGAGGTGCAGGTCTACGATACCGGCACTGAGCAGCCATTTGAGGAAATCTATCAGGCGGCGGTTGACGCCGGCGCCCAGGCTATCGTCGGTCCGCTGGACAAAACCAGGGTGGCCAACCTTCTGGCCACGGAAAAACTGCCGGTGGCGACGCTGGCGCTCAACTATGGGGAACAGGGCCGCCTCACCGACGACCTGGTCCAGTTTGGGCTGGCCGTGGAGGATGAGGCGCGCCAGGTTGCGCGTCAGGCCTATCGCCAGGGCCATCGCCAGGCGATGATCCTGGCCACCGACAGCGGTTGGGGCCAGCGCGGAGCCGACGCGTTTCGCGAGGAGTGGCAGCGGCTGGGAGGCAGTGTCAATTTCAGCTCCAGCTTCCACAACAGCACCAACTTCTCCAAACTGGTGAGCGATGCGCTGCTCATTCCCGAGAGCAAAGCCCGCGAGAGCGCCCTGCGCCGCAAGCTGGCCGCCCCGCTGGAATTCACCCCTCGACGTCGCGGCGATGTGGACATGTTATTCCTGGTGGCCCAGCCACAGCAGGCGCGGCAGATCAATCCGATGCTGACCTACTTCTACGCCAGCGACCTGCCGGTATACGCCACCTCACATGTGTTTCAGGGCAGTGTGGACCGCACCCGCGATCGCGATATCAACGGTGTTCGCTTTACTGCACTGCCGTGGCTGTTTGAGAGCGACAATCGCACCAAGCGCAGTATCGAAGACGAGGCGTCTCCGGCACCGGCCTTCGCCCGCCTCTATGCGCTGGGGGCGGACGCTTTTCGACTGCTCCCGCGCCTGCCGATGCTGCGCCAGTTTCCGGCGCAAAAGGTCTATGGCCTGACCGGTGCCCTGAGCCTCTCGGCGGATGGCCGTATTGAAAGAGAGCAGATTTGGGCACAGATCGACAAAGGGGCACCAGTACCCATAACCACTGCCAGCGGCCCCCTGGTTCCTCCCCCGGACAATCTCGATCTGTCCGGCACCAGTGACTTCTGACCAGGTGGCGGCCGCCGGCGGGACAGGAGCCGCCATGGAGGCCGTCGCAGCCCGCTACCTGACAGAAACGGGGCTTAGCATTGCGGCCCGCAACTATCGCTGCCCCGGTGGTGAAATCGACATCGTTGCCTGGGACGGAAACACTCTGGTGTTTGTGGAGGTCCGCTACCGGCGCAGCGATGCTTTCGGCTGCGCGAGCGCCAGTATCGATAGGCGCAAACAACAAAAATTACACACCGCCGCCGCCGATTACTTGCAGCGTCACAAAGTGGATTGCCCGTGCCGCTTCGACGTGGTCGCCATCGATGGCGGGATCGACAATATCCGCTGGATTCCCCATGCGTTCGAAGCTCGGGGATAGGGAATATCAACGATGGAACAAAGAGTCGTAACACTTTTCCACCGCAGCCTCGAAGCCACCATGAACGCCGGCGAGGAACTGGCTCCCCTGATCGCCGAGGCCAGCGAAATGGTGGCGCATACGCTGCTGGCGGAAAACAAGCTGCTGCTGTGCGGCAACGGCGTGAGCGGTGCCCTGGCGCAGAGCTTCTGCGCACAAATGCTGGGCGGGTTTCAACGCGAGCGCCCGGGGCTGCCCGCCATCGCCCTCAACGGCGACGCCGTCTCCATGGGTACCGTGGCCAGCAACCACGGCGGGGCGGAATCATTCGCCGGGCCGGTGCGCGCCCTGGGCCAGCCGGGAGATCTTTTGATCATCATCAGTAACGACGGGCGCGACTCCAACCTGGTCCAGGCGATGCGCGCCGCCCGGCACCGGGATATGGGTATCCTGGCCCTCACCGGCGGCGACGGCGGCGACTGCGCCGCCCTGTTGGACAATCACGATATTGAACTGCGCGTGCCTTCTGAGGTCGCTTCAGAGGTACACCAAATACACTTGTTAACCATTTTCTGCCTGTGCGACCTCATCGACAGCAGCTTGTTCGGTGGATATGAGGACTGACCATGACCAACAAATCAAACAACAGACAAGGCATCAGCCTGCTGCTGACCCTGTGCAGCGCTGTACTTCTCACCGGCTGCGCCACCTTACTGGAGGCCACCCACGACGGCCCCATTAAGCAGGACCCGGGCAAACGCTCCTTCGGTACCTATATAGACGACCAAAAGATCGAGACGGTGGCCACAGTAAACATCAACAAGGCAGACCCGGAACTCAAGGCCGCTAACATCAACGTCAATGTATTCAACGGCGTGGTGCTGTTGACCGGGCAGGTGGGCAGCAATGAACTGCGTATGCTGGCGGGCCGCACTGCGCAGCAGGTACACAATGTGCGCCAGGTGTACAACGAGATACAGGTACGCGGCAAGACCTCACTTCTGGCCAGCGGCAGCGATACCTGGCTGACCACCAAGGTGCGCAGCACCCTGTTGGCCAACAAGGAAGTCGATAGCGGCCGCATCAAAGTGGTTACCGAAAACGGTGTGGTTTACCTGATGGGTCTGCTGACCCGGGGGGAGACCGAACGCGCTGCAGATGTAACCCGCGGTGTGGGCGGCGTGCAGAAAGTGGTCAAAGCCGTGGAATATATCGACTGAACCGGGCCTCCCCGGAAGCAGCAAAACGCGCGGGCTGTGCCTGCGCGCTTTGCTCCAACAGGTGGTTGAAAACTACTTTTTCACAACACACTGCCAATGGGCGCGGCAAAAACTAAGGGGTGCTCACACCCGTTCAATCGCCACCGCTGTGGCCTCGCCACCACCAATACAAAGGCTCGCCACGCCCCGGCGCAGGTTGCGATTTTCCAGCGCGCCCAGCAGAGTGACGATGATCCGCGCTCCGCTGGCACCCAGTGGATGTCCCAGGGCACAGGCACCACCATTCACATTGACTTTGTCGTGGGGCAGCTCCAGTTCACGCATTGCCGCCATGGTGACCACGGCAAATGCCTCGTTGATCTCGAACAGGTCCACCTGATCCAGGGCCCAGCCCGTCTGCTGCAGGAGGTTCTGCACGGCTCCCACCGGCGCGGTGGTAAACCACTCCGGCTGCTGCGCATACTGGCTCTGGCCGCGCAGCACTGCGAGCACTTTCAGGCCCCGCCGCTGGGCCTCACTCTCGCGCATCAGCACCAGAGCCGCGGCGCCATCGGCAATGGAACTGGCGTTGGCGGCGGTCACAGTGCCGTCCCGGCGGAAGGCGGGTTTGAGCTGGGGAATTTTCTCCGGGCGGGCACTGCCCGGCCCCTCGTCCACAGACACCTCCACTTCCCCGCGGCGCGACGCCACTGTCACCGGGGTGATCTCCCGCGCGAAGCGACCGCACTCGATGGCTGCCTGGGCGCGCGCCAGGGACTCCAGGGCGAAACTGTCCTGTTCCTCGCGGGAAAAGGTGTACTTGTCGGCGGTGCACTCGGCGAAGCTGCCCATCAGCTGGCCATCGTAGGCGTTTTCCAGACCGTCGATAAACATATGGTCCTTGACCTCACCGTGCCCCAGGCGCATGCCCCCCCGGGCCTTGGGCAACAGATAGGGCGCGTTGCTCATACTCTCCATACCACCGGCCACAACCACCCTCGCCTCGCCGGTCAGCAGCGCATTGCGGGCCATCATGACGGTTTTCATACCGGATCCGCAGACCTTGTTGACGGTGGTGCAGGGCGTGCCGACAGGAATTCCCGCAGCCAGTGCCGCCTGGCGCGCCGGTGCCTGTCCCACTCCCGCGGGCAGTACACACCCCATCAACACTTCGTCAATATCGGTGGGAGCCACGCCCGCATCCTTCATGGCCGCGGCGATCGCAGCCGCGCCGAGCTGTGGCGCCGTCACCGCTGCCAGGGAGCCCTGCATGGCTCCCATGGGCGTGCGCGCCATACCTACTATGACGACCGGATCTGCGTTCACTTCGCTCATAAAACTGCTCCCAGGGTTGGTGCCATCGCCACTGTTGGCGACAACGGACTCATTATCGGTGCGGCATTATACCCGATGCGCCCTCAGACGATGTATCGACAGAGAACCGGCAGGTGGATGGAGTAGCCACAGCCTCTCCCGGCGAGGCCGCCGTGTTACTATCCCACCAAACCAATAACAAAGCGGAAACTCCTGTGGAAAACTCGAGCGCGATCTGGATATGGGCAATCGCCGCTGCTGCGTTGATATTCTATGTTGTTGGGGTTTACAACAAGCTGATCGCGCTGAAGAACCGCTGCCAAAATGCTTTTGCACAGATAGAGGTACAACTGAAACGGCGCTACGACCTGATACCCAACCTGGTGGATACCGCCAAGGTGTATTTAAAGCGAGAACGGGAAACCCTGGAGGCGGTCACAAGCGCCAGGAACCTGGCCCTGACAGGGCTACAAGCTGCCGCCGCCAACCCCGGCAGTGCCAGCGCTATTGCCGACCTGGGCCAGGCGGAAGGCGCCCTAGCCACTGCCCTGGGCCGCCTGCAGGTGGTCATGGAAGCCTATCCCGAACTCAAGGCCGACCAGAATATGCTGCAGCTCACCGAGGAGTTGACCAGCACTGAAAACAAGGTGGCTTTCGCCCGCCAGGCATTTAACGATTCGGTGATGGCCTACAACATCTACAAACAGAGCTTTCCGCCGGTATTCGTGGCCGGTTTTTTTGGCCACCGACAGGACGGCAAACTGCTGGAGTTTGCCGATTCCGAGCAGTTTCAGGCGGCCCCCCGGTAGAGCCCTAGCAGGCTGTTGAAATTCGAAGAATTTCGACACCTGCTACCGGAATATGGATGTTCCGGCAAAATCGGCGACGCCTAAGTCGTTGATTTTGGGAGAAAAGTGAAAATCACATTTTTCGCTTTTCGTGTTTTGAAAAAGGCAGGATGCCTTTTTCAACAACCTGCTAGGCCAGTGGCGACCGGATAGGGTTCGTCAACTTACCCCCCTACTGATAGACCGGCTCTACTCCTATAAACCAGAGAATGACGGTGCCAATGCGCACCGTCACCAACAATACCAATCCCACCGTCACCACCGAAGTGGCGTACATGAACGACCGCTCCTTGTTGAGATTCATTAATATGGGAATCCCCTCGTAAATCAGGTAAATGGAATAGCAGGCGGCAAGCATATGCACCGCCACGTTCAGCCACAGATCCGGGTAGAGACCGATGAACCCAACCAGGAAAATAGGAGTGGTCACAAAAACCGCCAGAGCCGTACCCTCGTAGTGGCGGGTCGCCTCATCCCCCTCTACGGCGTAAGTCCGGGCCATCCAGTTAATAAATTCTCCAAACAGGTAGACGCCGACGAGAATTGCAACGTAAGTGACGATCGCCAGGGAAAGTGCACTGCCCTCGGTCAGTTTTGCGGTGTTGGTACCGATGGTGAAACCCACTCGGGTCACGCCAAAGTACAGCGACACACAGGGGATCAGGGCCAGAATCGGCACATGGCTGAGAAATACCTGTACGAAGGAGTGCTTGTCGGCACGGATGGATTTCCACTCTTTATCGGGATTGATGAGAATTCCGAGGGTATGGCTGAGGAATCGCATGGTGAGTCTCCCTGGTGTGCTTTGGCTGCAGAACCTCCGCCGCAGTCCCTATTGTCTCTGCGGGCACTGGCAGGTCGGGCCACCGGTTATTGCCGCCAGCCCTGTGAGGCTTTCAGCGCAATTTCCGCTGGGTATCCAGACCCATCGCCGGGCGCAATAGCCGGCGACAGAGGACACCGGTCTGTGTGACCGACAGAGACATAGCGTAGCGATACTAAGGTTCCATAGCAGTATCGGGGGCCGGCTCGCGATAGATCAATGCCCGGGAGAAATAAGTCGTGAAACTCAACGAGTATTCAGGGAGTGCCCACAGGCAACTTTGACTGCGGGGTTAAGTGCCGCCGCTAGAGAAGTTTAAGCGCCACAACCAATCGGTGGCGCTACAGGGGGAAGCTTTCGGCGCTATTTGACCACCCGCAGTGCCGGTTTCTTGGCGGACTTGCGGCCGAGACTGGTTGGGGGTGTGGGTTCCGGTGGCTCCGGCGTCTCCTCCGCCTCAAAGACCATACCCTGTCCATTTTCCCGCGCGTAAATTCCCACCACTGCGCCGACCGGTACCTGGATATCGGTGGGGACTCCGCCGAAACGGGCGCTAAAACGGATGGCGTAGTTATCCATACTGAGCCCCACCACCGCCGTCTCGGAAATATTCAGCACCATTTGCCCGTCTTCGTTGACATGCTGCTGGGGCACGAGGACACCCGACATAGCGGTATCCACCAAAATGTAAGGCGTGCACCGGTTGTCGGTAATCCACTCGTAAAAGGCCCGCAGAATATACGGGCGATTGGATGTCATAGCCGGCTTGCTCAACAGTAATCCCTCAGCGCATCTCGCGCTCGTATTCGGTCAGACTCTGCTGAAATGCCTCCCGGGAAAAAAGGCGGTCCATGTAATCCTGCAGGGGTTTGGCCTGCTTGGTCTTGGGGAGGCTGATCTCAAACTGCTCCAGGCGCCACAACAGCGGTGCCATGCAACAATCCACCAGTGAGAATTCCTCGTTCAAGAAATACGGCAGATCGGTAAACATTGGCGCTATACCCACCAGACTGTCCCGAAGCTCCTTGCGCGCAGCGGCGGCATCTTTGCCCCCGGCGACAATCCTGTCCACCAGCGGACACCAGTCGCGCTCGATACGGTACATGATCTGGCGGCTCTGCGCCCTTGCCACCGGGTATACCGGCAACAGGGGTGGATGCGGGAAGCGCTCGTCTAGGTATTCCATCATTACCTTGGTTTCGAACAGCACCAGCTCCCGGTCCACCAGAGTCGGCAGAGAATTGTAGGGGTTGAGGTCAGCGAGCTCAGCGGGCTGGTTGTCCGGCTCCACGTCAATGACGTCCACGGAAACCCCTTTTTCGGCGAGTACAATGCGCACACGGTGGCTTAAATGACTGCGACCATCAGAAAAGAAGGTCATGGAGGAGCGCTTGTTGGCGGGCACACCCATTTTCTAACTACCTCAGGCTATCTGGCCGTCACTGTCCGGCCAATGATCAAAAACACAAAAAGGGTGGCGGAGCGACTCCACCACCCGAAGTTTTTACTATCCAATGCACCTTCAGTGGTGCACGTCTTTCCAGTATTCGCGATTCAGCAGCCAGGCAAAGACAAAAAATACCAGGATAAACGCCAACACGAAAAAGCCGATACGCTTGCGCTCCAGAGCCATAGGCTCGGCGATGTACTCCATGAAATTCACCAGGTCGTACATAGCCTGGTCGAATTCCGCCGGATCCATGGAGCCCTTGACGCTGCCGACTTCGAGGCTGCCGCAATCGGCATCCATGATGGGATTGCCCAGTTCATCCCGCACCACGCTGCCGTGCTCCCGCTTTGGACCCGGTGCGCACTCCTGCAAACCCTGTAGTTCCATCAGCACATGGGGCATACCCACGTTGGGAAACACTTTGTTGTTCACGCCGGTGGGACGACTGTCATCCCGGTAAAAGCTGCGCAGATAAGTGTAGAGCCATTCCGGCGAGCGGGAGCGGGCCGACAGGGTGAGGTCCGGCGGCGCAGCGCCGAACCACACCTTGGAATCATCCGTGCGCATGGAGATCTGCATCAGCTCCCCGATTTTGCCATCACCCAGAACCAGGTTCTGCACCATCAGCTCATTGGGGATTCCCAGGTCGGTGGCCACTCTCTCCCAGCGCGAGAAGTTGGCGCTGTGGCAGCCCATGCAGTAGTTGACGAAGTATTTGGCACCTCGCTGCAGGGACGGCTTGTCCTGCAGATCCACATTGATCTGGTCCAGCTCAATAGTGCTCTCGGCACCCACTGCCTTGATTGGAATAAAGGCCAGCAGTAGCACAACGATTATGCCGCCGAAAAGGGTGCCAAAGGTCTTCTCCCCGGAGGGGCTAGTCACGCGCTCCGGCTCTGGCTTCACATGGTCACGCGCGGTGAGCCAGGGCAGTGCAGCGAAAAAGACCGCCATCGCCAGCGCCATGAGCGTCACAAACAGATTCACATCCCAGCTACCCACTGCCATCCACAGGAACAGGAAGCCGAACACGCCACTAACCACCCAGGAGGCAGCGCCTTTGCGGCCAGTGGGGTTGGTCCAAATCGGCATGGTGAAGAAATAGGCGAAATAGAACAGAGTGCCCACCTGTGCCAGAAAGTTGCGCCCCGGTGTCGGCGATTGCACACCCAGATACCCCAGGATAATAAAGACAGCGGCAAATACCAGCAGCAGCGCCTTCGGCAACAGTCCCTTGTAGCGGATAGAGCGCACCGGACTCTTGTCCAGCCAGGGCAGCACAAACAGTATGGCGATGGCTGCGCCCATGGCTATCAGGCCGAGGAACTTGGCGGTAAACGGCCCTATATCGATTGTCACCGCGCGCAAGACGGCATAAAAGGGAGTGAAGTACCACACCGGCGCTATGTGCTCCGGCGTTTTCAGCGGGTTCGCCTCCTCGAAATTGGCATGCTCCAGGAAGAAGCCACCCATCTCCGGGAAGAAGAACACCACCACACAGAAAATAAACAGAAATACGGCGATGCCCACCAGGTCGTGGACCGAGTAGTAGGGATGGAAGGCGATACCGTCGAGGGGTACGCCGTTTTCATCCTTGTTCTTCTTGATCTCAATACCATCCGGGTTGTTGGAGCCCACCTCGTGCAGCGCCAGAATATGCAGTACCACCAGCAATACCAGCACCAGCGGCAGCGCTATGACATGCAGGGAGAAAAACCGGGTCAGGGTGATACCGGAAATCAGATAGTCGCCGCGAATCCACTCCACCAGGTCTTCCCCGATACCGGGGACGGCCCCGAACAGGGATACGATGACCTGGGCGCCCCAATAGGACATCTGCCCCCAGGGCAGCACATAGCCCATAAACGCCTCGGCCATGAGCACCAGGTAGATACACATGCCGAAAATCCACACCAGCTCGCGCGGCGGCTTGTAGGAGCCGTACATCAACCCGCGGAACATGTGCAGATAGACAACAACGAAAAACGCCGACGCACCAGTGGAGTGCAGATAGCGAATCAGCCAGCCCCAGTCCACGTCGCGCATGATGTATTCCACCGAGGCGAAAGCGCCGTCAGCGGAGGGGTTGTAGTTCATCACCAGCCAGATGCCGGTCAACAGTTGGTTGACCAGGACCAGCAGCGAGAAGACACCGAAGAAATACCACAGGTTGAAGTTCTTGGGCGCATAGTACTTGCCCATGTGCCTGTCCCAGGCCTGGTAAATCGGCAGGCGCTGGTCTACCCAGTCACCGAAATCTGCCAGCCACTTCATGCGCTGCCCTCCTGGTTAACACCGATCACGATGATGTCATTGCTTTCATAGAAGTAGGGGGGCACTTCCAGGTTGGTGGGGGCAGGTACGCCCTTGTAGACACGGCCGGCCATGTCAAACTTGGAGCCGTGACAGGGACAGAAAAAGCCGCCCATCCACTCGGCGCCACCCAGGTCTGCAGCACCGACCTCGGGGCGATACATGGGGGCACAGCCCAGGTGAGTGCACAGACCCACCAGTACCAGTGTCTTCGCCTTGATCGCACGGTTTTCGGGATTCACATATTCCGGCTGGACGGACTCCTCGGAAAAGGGGTCGCGCAGAAATGGCTCCACCTTCACCAAGTTTTCCAACACTGCATCGGTGCGGCGCACCACGTACACCGGCTTGCCCCGCCACTCGACGGTAACCATCTGGCCCGGCTCCAGCTTACTGATGTTGTACTTCACCGGGGCGCCGGCGGCCTTGGCCTTGGCACTCGGATTCCAGGATGCGACAAACGGTACAGCCACGCCCACAACACCGGCCCCTCCCACCACCGAGGTGGCGGCGGTCAGGAATCGGCGCCGGCCTACGTTTACACCGTCACTCATGACGTTATTCTCCCATCACAGCGAAATTTCGCTGACCCAAACCCAATATATTCTTCCCACACCGAGGTCCCCGGAAACGCGTTTCGCGCCCAATTAACCCCAGAAATCAAGCGGATACAAATCCGCGCAATGTTAAAGAAAATGCCAATTTGATACAAGGCGAAGACTGTGGCGAACGTCGTCAAATGCCCATGGAATTGGCGAGCAATTGCACAAAAATACCGGGACCGGCGCCACACCGGGGCCGGTCCAAAAATCGCAGATATAAAAAAACCCGGTCGCGGACCGGGTTTTGAAAGCAAATTATCGCTTGGAGAACTGCGGCTTCTTGCGCGCCTTGCGCAGACCCACCTTCTTGCGCTCCACGGCGCGGGCGTCGCGGGTCACATAGCCGGCGCCACGCAGTGGCTGCCGCAGTGCTTCGTCGTACTGCATGAGCGCGCGGGTGAGGCCGTGACGGATAGCGCCCGCCTGGCCAAAGGAACCCCCGCCCTTTACGGTGACGTTGATGTCGAACTTATCCACCATATCGACCAGCTCCAGCGGCTGTCGCACAATCATGCGCGCCACTTCGCGGCCGAAATAGTCATCGAGGTTGCGGCCATTGACGGTGATCTTGCCCTCGCCCTGCTCGACGAACACGCGGGCGGTCGAGGTCTTGCGGCGGCCGGTACCATAGTATTGAGTCGTTGCCATTTGAGTCTTTCCCGTTTAGATCGCCAGTTCAATCGGCTGCTGCGCCGCATGAGGATGTTCGCTGCCGCTGTACACTTTCAGCTTCTTGAACATGGCGCGACCCAACGGACCCTTCGGCAGCATACCTTTCACTGCGCTTTGAATGGTGCGCTCGGGCGCTTTTTCGATCAGCTTCTCAAAGCTGATGGATTTGAGACCTCCCGGGTAGCCGGAGTGGCTGTGGTAGATCTTGTCCTTGGCCTTGTTGCCGGTCACGCGGACCTTTTCAGCGTTGATTACAACGATGTAATCACCGGTGTCCACGTGGGGCGTGTATTCAGGCTTGTGCTTGCCGCGCAGACGGTGAGCTATCTCAGCGGAAATACGGCCGAGAGTCTTACCCGCAGCGTCGACAATATACCAGTCGCGTTTTACCGCTTCCGGCTTGGCACTGTAAGTCTTCATGTTATAAAACACCTGCACTGGGCCGCAAAAGAGGCGGCCGTCCCACAAAAGAGCGCGAATACTACATAAGCGCCACGGGCTTTTCAAGGGATTTGTGGCCGCTATCCGACGCCTAATCCGACCGGTGCGGGCGCGCCAGATACTCCCGTGACTGCATTTCCAGCAGGCGGCTGATGGTACGCTGGAACTCAAACCCCAGGTGCCTGCCAGCGTACAGCTCCTCCACCGGCACCTCGGCCGAGATCACCAGCTTGACGCTGCGGTCATAGAATTCATCCACCAGGTTGATGAACCGGCGCGCCTGACTGTCCATCAGCCCTGTCAGCCTGGGCACCCCGGCCAGCAGCACACTGTGATACTCCCGCGCCAGCTCGATATAGTCGTTTTGCGAGCGGGGGCCATCGCAGAGCTGTGCGAACTCGAACCAGACGACACCGTCCGCCTCCCGCACCGTATTGATGTTGCGCCCCTCAATTTCCAGTACAGCCGCCTCGTGCACCGCCCCTCCCCCGACCATCAAGCCGTGAAAGCTTCGCATCAGGCTGGCCTCCGCCTCCGGATCCAGCGGCGAATGGTAGAGTTCGGCCTTTTCCAGTGCCCGCAATCGGTGGTCCACCCCGCCATCTACGTTCACTACCCTGGTGTGCCGGTTCAGCAGGTCGATGGCCGGCAGGAAGCGGGCCCGCTGCAAACCGTTGCGGTAGAGTCCCGCCGGCTCGATATTGGAGGTTGCTACCAGGGTGACACCGCGGCGAAACAGGGCATCCAGCAGGTTCGCCAGAATCATGGCATCGCCAATATCCGATACAAAGAACTCGTCAAAACAGATTACCCGGGCATCCCTGGCAATGTCCTCGGCCACCCTCTCCAGGGGGTTTTTTACCCCACCCAGGCGCTGCAGCTGCCGGTGCACATCGCGCATGAAACGGTGGAAGTGGGTACGGCACTTGTCCGGGAACGGCAGGGATTCATAAAAGGTGTCCATCAGGTAGGTTTTGCCGCGGCCCACGCCACCCCACAGGTACAACCCTTTCTGTGCAGCCGGACGTGGCGCCAATAGCTTTCTCAAGCGCGCAACAACCCCCTTTGGCGCGCGGGCTGCCAACAGGCGCTCATAGAGATCCTGCAGCTCCCCCAGCGCCACCCTCTGGGCCGGATCGGCGACAAAGTCCGGGCGCGCCAGATCGCACTGATAGCGCTGCATGGGTGTGAAGGGTACTACTTCGACTGGAGACATGACCTACTGAACTGAGAGTGGAGGCGACGGCACTCTACCAAAATCGTGCCGCAAACCGCTAGCCCCCGCCGCCTCTGGCTACGGTCAGCACCTGGCCACTTATTAACCGGGCAATAATAGGTGGCCCTGAGCTGGAAACCCTTGACACCTACCGGATTGTCCTCCTTGAAAACTTGAACAATTACGTAGAATCTCATGTTTTTCAATGAGTTACGACGGGCTCCGACCGGCAAGGGTACGCCCTTGAGCCACACTAGCCCGGCAGTCTATTCAGCTGCCGCGTTGATATTTAGGCGGTTTCAGGCGGCAACCCGACAGCGCGGCCGACGCGGGAGGTGGAATCGCGTATACTAAGGGCTGTCGCGCCAGCCTGGAAAAACGGACAATCCGCGCGGCTACAGCACTACGTCAGGAGCAGTAACCCGGCAGGCCCCAAAAGCCTGTCAGATGGCCGGGTTAACAGTCGAGGAGAAAGTATCAGTGCACTCTACATCGGTTTTGATCCTGGTTGGCGTCGTCGGTCTGGCACTGGGTGCCATACTTGCATTTCTCGCCAACCGCGGCCGCGGCGGTACAGATCGCACCCAGGAACTGGAGCTGCGCCTGAGCGAGGCCAACAGCAAGCTGGAGGATTTCCAGTTGCAGGTCAATGAACACTTCGACCAGACTGCACAACTGGTTCACAACCTGACTAAAAGCTACCGCGAAGTACACGAATACCTGGCCAACAGCGCAGTGCGGCTTTCCAGTCAGGATATTGGCCGGCAGATGCTGGAGGCCGGCAGCGGCAAACTGAGCGACAATGACGAAAGTCTCCGCGATGTGGTCCCACCGCGGGACTGGGCCCCCAAAGAACCCGGCGCGAAAGGAACCCTGGCTGAGGATTTCGGCCTGGACAAAGAGGCTATGGCGGGGCTGGAAAACACCGATGCCGCCGAGACCGGTGTTAGCCGCTGACAGCAACCCCGGTAGATACGCGCCCGCGGGAGCCCGGCGGGCGGTAAATTAGAGCCCGCTACAGGCTTTGGTAGTAATCCATCAGGATCTTCGCCACTTCCGGGCGGGAAAACTCCGGGGGCGGCGCAATCCCGTCACCCAGCATTTCACGCACTTTGGTGCCGGACAGCAGTATAAAGTCTTCCTTACTGTGATCCGGCGCATCGCGCATCATCACCACCCGGTTCAGCTTTTTCGAATAGGCGGTGTGGTCGGCGCGGAAAATTTCAATTTCCAGCGCGCCTTCCGGCACCCTGTCATCGAAGATGGACTGGGCATCGAAGGCCCCGTAGTAGTCGCCAACACCGGCGTGGTCGCGCCCGATAATCAGGTGGCTGCAGCCACAGTTCTGGCGAAACACCGCGTGCAGCACCGCTTCCCGCGGGCCGGCGTACAGCATGTCGAAACCGTAGCCGGTCACCATCACGGTATTGGCGGGGAAATAGAGTTCCACCATTTTGCGAATAGAGGCATCGCGAACCGGAGCGGGGATATCGCCGGATTTGAGCTGTCCCAGCAGCATGTGGATCAGCACACCATCTGCGTCCACACCCTCCATCGCCATCTTGCACAGCTCTTCGTGGGCGCGATGCATGGGGTTGCGGGTCTGGAAGGCCACCACCTTGCTCCAGCCGCGCTCGATGAACTCGTTGCGAATTTCCACCGCGGTGCGGAAGGTATCCGGAAAGTCATTCTGAAAATAGCTGAAATTCAATACCTCGATGGGCCCGGAAATCAGCTGGCGACCGGAGGACCTGAAGTTGGCCACGCCCGGGTGCCCCTCGTCCCGGGTACCAAACACCTGTGCGACCATGTCGTCCATCTGCCGCTCGGAAATCGACTCTATTCCCTGCACTTCCATCACTGCCAGCACCGGGTGCCCCTCCACCCGGGGGTCGCGCAACGCAATACGCCCGGCACCGGCAATGGCGCTGGCATCCCGCACTATATTGAGGACCGGTACCGGCCAGAAGAGTCCGTTCTCAGTGCGCAGCGTTTCGGCAACGCTCAGGGCGTCCGTAAGATTCATATACCCATGCAGAGGATTGAAGTAGCCAGCACCCAGCATTACCGCATTGGCAGCCGCAGCTGAGCTGACCACTATGGACGGCAGGGATTCGGCCTCGTGCGCCAGCTGGTGGTGCCTTTCGCTGTCGTAGACGAATCTGGGTTGCAGCTCGGCGCTGCCGTGGGGGCGAACCAGGGACATAGAGGTCTCCAAACTGAGAGCTAGACGAAATTAGCGGGATTTTGCAGCCGCCATTATACGGATTCGCGTCCACCGCCCAAGGGGCGCGGCGCAGGACAGAGGCCGCCGGTGCGCACGCGGCGGAAAACCGTATAATAAACACAAATCTAGGAGTTACCTGTGTCCCTGAAACGATTTTTGCAAGACTGGGCAATCCCCGCGGCCATTGGCCTGGCCCTGGCCGCAGCAGCCTTGCTGGTGTTCCCGCAACTGCGCGACGTCGACGTCGATCCAGGCGATAGCCAGTGGCAGGGGCCTGTCTCCTACGCCGATGCGGTCGACCGGGCTGGGCCCGCGGTGGTGAACATCTACACCCGCACTGCCATACCCCAGCGGAGTCACCCGCTGTTTAATGACCCGCTGTTTCGACGCCTGTTCAACAGCATGAACCCACCGCAAAAACAACGGCTGCAATCCAACCTGGGCTCTGGCGTTATCGTCAGCGACCGGGGATATATCCTCACCAATCACCATGTGGTCAACCAAGCTGATGCCATCGTCGTACTGCTGGCGGATGGACGCGAGGCACAGGCGGAGCTGGTGGGAAGCGATGCGGATTTTGACCTGGCGGTGCTCAAGGTGGAGTTGCCGCAACTCACCTCTATCGAGGTGGGAGATCCGGAACACGCACAGGTCGGCGATGTGGTACTGGCCATTGGCAACCCTTTTGGGGTGGGGCAGACCGTGACCCAGGGCATTATCAGTGCCACAGGCGCACGCAACGTCAAACTGGGTAGCAATGGTACCGGCGGCTACCTGCAAAACTTCCTGCAAACCGATGCGGCAGTGAATCCCGGCAATTCCGGCGGAGCACTGGTGGACGCCCACGGCCGCCTGCTGGGTATCAATACCTCCATTCTCAACCAGTCCAGCTACGCCGGCGGTATCAGCTTTGCCATACCGGCAAATATCGCCTTAAAAATCATGCAGGACATTATTGAGTACGGCCGCGTGGTGCCAGGCTGGCTCGGCATAGAGGCCAGTGGAGTCACCCCGGAAGTGGCGCGCGCTTTCAATCTCACGTCCACCCACGGGGTCATCGTGACCGGAATCTACAACCAGGGTCCGGCACACCGGGCGGGACTGAAGCCGGGAGATGTGATCACCCATATCGACGGCCTGCCGATCAACGATGGCAGACGCGGCGCCGCCGCTATGGCGACCCTGCGCCCCGGAGATACGGTTTCGATTACCTTTATGCGCGAGGGCGCCGTCAATACGGTGGAAGTCACCGTATCGGAAATGCCCCAGTCGGAAAAACGCACCTAAAGGTCCGGTCGAACACCAATCAGCACCGCCAAGGGCCTGTTGACACTAGCGCTACTCTTTCCTGAATCGGTACTCCGCCGAGCGCGCGTGAGCCTCCAGGCCCTCGCCCCGGGCCAGAGTGCCGGCGACCCGCCCGAGCCGATCCGCAGCCTGGGGCGAACAGCAGATGATTGAACTGCGCTTCTGAAAATCGTACACGCCCAGCGGTGATGAAAAACGCGCGGTACCGCTGGTGGGGAGCACATGACTGGGCCCGGCGCAATAGTCCCCCAGTGCTTCCGCAGTATAGCGGCCGAGGAATATTGCCCCGGCATGGCGGATCATCGGCAGATACTGCTGCGGGTTGTCCACCGAGACCTCCAGGTGCTCCGGAGCAATGCGGTTGGCCAGCGCGATGGCCGATTCGATGGAATCCACAGAGATCAGGGCACCCCGCCGCGCCAGGGAGGCGCCGGCAATGTCCCGCCGCGGCAATTCTGCCAGCAGCCTTTCCAGGGCGGCCGCCACCGCATCGAGAAAGCTATCGTCGGGACTCAGCAATATGGACTGGGCCTGCTGATCGTGCTCCGCCTGTGACAGCAGATCCATGGCGACCCAATCCGCATCGGTGGCGCCGTCGCAGATCACCAGTATCTCCGACGGCCCGGCGATCATATCGATCGCCACCTGTCCGAACACGGCGCGTTTGGCGGCGGCAACATAAACGTTGCCCGGCCCCACTATCTTGTCGACCCGACGTATGCTTTGAGTGCCATAAGCCAGGGCCGCAATGGCCTGAGCGCCGCCCAGGGTATACAGCTCATCCACCCCGGCGATCGCCGCCGCTGCCAGTACCAGGTCACTGAGCTGATCGTCCGGCGCCGGCACCACCATGGCCACCGAGTTCACGCCCGCGACTTTGGCGGGAATCACATTCATCAGCACTGACGAGGGGTAACTCGCCTTGCCCCCGGGAACATAGACCCCTACCCGCTCCATAGGTGTAACTTTCTGCCCCAGAACAGTGCCGTCGGCCTCGGTGTACTGCCAGCCATCCTGTAACTGGTGTTGGTGATAGCTGTGTACCCGCTGGGCTGCAGTTTCCAGTGCGAGGCGATGCTGCTCGGAAATGCGCCCCAGTGCCACCGCCATTTCCTTTGGGGTCACGCAAAAATCCTCGGCGTTGACCAGCCGGCGGCGGTCCAAGCGGTTGCTGTATTCGATCAGGGCGGCATCACCCTGCCGGCGTACCTGCCGCAGTATGTCGGCCACTATCTGCTCCACCTGGGAATCGACAACCGATTCCCAGGCCAGCAATTGGGCCAGCTGCGCGTCGAAATCACTGTCCCCCGCGTCCAGGCGGCGAATCAAGTCACTGTGCATCCGCCCCCTCCCAGCGCGCTGCCACCACATCGGACAGTTTGCCGATCAAACTGCTGATCGACTGGTATTTCATTTTCATGGATGCTTTGTTGACGATCAGACGGCTGCTGATGTGGGCAATAGTGTCCCGCGCCTCCAGACCGTTGGCCCGCAACGTATTGCCGGTATCCACGATGTCCACTATCTCATCCGCCAGCCCCATCAGAGGCGCCAGCTCCATAGCCCCGTACAGCTGGATAATGTCCGCCTGGCGACCCTGTGCTGCATAGTAGCGTTTGGCGCTCTGTACAAACTTGGTGGCCACTTTGATCCTTCCGCGCGGCGGCTGGGCACCCCGGATACCCGCAGTCATCAGCCGACAGCGAGCGATACCCAGGTCCAGGGGTTCGTAAATGCCGTCGATCGCATGTTCAAGCAGGTTATCCTTGCCCGCCACCCCCATATCGGCGGCGCCGTGCTGTACATAGGTGGGCACGTCTGTGCCCCGCAACAGCAGAAAACAGACCCCTGGCTGATTGGTGGGAAAAATGAGTTTGCGGCTCTTGGAAATGTCTTCCAGCGGCTCCAGTCCGGCAGCATGCAGCAGCGGCAGGGTTTCCTCAAGGATTCTGCCTTTGGTCAGGGCGATGGTGATTTGCATGGGGTCCTGTTCTGGGTCGCGTGAAAAAAAACGGTGGAGCCCGTGTGTGTCTGGCCTGCTGATATCGATTGGCCACATCCGAGGACCCCTTTTTAGCCCGGGCGGCGTCAGCCCGGCAGGCGGCGGATATTCGCCCCCAGTTGCCGCAGCTTCTCCTCGATACATTCATAGCCGCGGTCGATATGGTAAATCCGATCGACCACCGTGGTGCCTTCAGCCAGCATACCCGCGATCACCAGGCTGGCTGATGCGCGCAGATCGGAGGCCATCACCGGGGCCCCTTTTAACCGCTCGACCCCGGTCACGATAGCTGTATTGCCCTCCAGGGTGATGTCAGCGCCCATGCGGTTCAACTCGTGAACCTGAATCAGGCGGTTTTCAAAAATAGTCTCCACCACCGCCCCCTTGCCTTCGGCCACCGCATTCACCACCATCAACTGCGACTGCATATCGGTGGGAAAGGCCGGGTAAGGTGCGGTGCGAAAGCTCACCGCTTTGGGCCGATTGCCGCGCATATCTAGCTCGATCCAGTCGTCGCCGGTATTGATATACGCACCCGCCTCCTCGAACTTCACCAACACCGCATCGAGAATATCCGCGCGGGTGTGTGTGAGCCGCACCTTCCCCCGCGCCGCCGCCGCCGCCGCGAGAAAAGTGCCGGTCTCGATTCGGTCGGGCATTACACTGAAGGTACAGGGATTCAACCTGGCTACACCGTGTACTCGCAGCGTATCGGTGCCCACCCCTTCGATCTGGGCGCCCATAGCAATCAGGAACTCGGCCAGATCGACGATCTCCGGCTCGCGCGCTGCATTGTGCAGTACCGTGGTTCCCTCGGCGAGCACCGCCGCCATTAGCAGGTTCTCGGTGCCGCCCACGGTCACCTTTTCCATCACTATGTTGGCGCCCTTCAAGCGGCCCCGGGAGCGGGCACGGATAAAGCCCCCGTCCACCGTAATCTCAGCACCCATGGCCTCCAGACCTTTGAGGTGAATGTCCACAGGCCGACTGCCGATGGAGCAGCCGCCGGGGAAGGACACATTGGCCAAGCCGTGGCGGGCGAGCATCGGACCCAGCACCAGGATGGAGGCGCGCATGGTCTTGACCAGCTCGTAGGGCGCGGTGAGTTCGTTGAGTGAGCGCGGGTCTATCTCCACGCCCAGTTTTTCGTCGATGGTGACATCGCAACCCATGCACCGCAGCAGGGTGAGCATGGTGGTGATGTCATTGAGATGCGGCAGATTGTGTATCTGCACGGGGCCGTCCGCCAGTATTGCAGCGGCGAGAATGGGCAGCGCCGCATTCTTGGCACCGGAAATCTTGAGGGTCCCCGAAATGGAGTTGCCACCCTCGATCAGTAATTTGTCCATTCGCTATCGAGCCCTATTTGCCGGCTTCTTCCGGCGTCAGCGTCTGCATCTGAACCGCGTGCAGCGTGCCATCGGCGATCTTGTCGCCCAGGGCCGCGTATACGAGCTGCTGTTTTTTTACCCTGCTGAGGCCTGCAAATGCGCTGCTGACCACAGTTACCACCAGATGGCTGCCCTCGAAGGCGACATCAGCGTGACTTTCGGGAATGTGCCCTTCCACCAGGGCTTTGATTTCATCGGCTTGCATAGGTGGGAAATATTTGAGTTGCCCAAGACAGCGGGCCAGTTTACTGCAAACTGCCGGGTTGCGCAGCCTCGCAACCCGGAAGCGGTACTCAACCCACCGTGTTGGCCACCTGCTCGGCTGACCAGGTGGCGATGACCTTGTCGATATCCTGATGGGTCTGCATAGCCTGGGCGAACTGGCTGCGGAAAGTCTTACCCAGATTGACCCCGTTCAGGATCACGTTGATCAGCTTCCACTGCCCGGCACGATTGCGCACCAGGGTATAGGAAACCTTGGTGACCCCCTCCTTGCTGCGCACTTCCTGCAACACGTTTACACGCCTTTTGGTAGGCGTGGAGCCGGGGTTGACCACCCTGACATCCATATCCCCAAAGTTGGCAATGCCCCTGGCGAAAGTCGACACCAAATCGCGGCGGAAAGTACTGGTGAAGCGCGAGCGTTGTGCTGCCGTGGCCTGCTTCGCATAGGTCCCCATGACCCCGCGGGCAATAAAATCGAAATCCACCACCGGCGCCAGTACACTATCCACAGCGCTGTAGTAGCGCTGGGGGTCCGAGTGCAGATACTGAGCATTGGCACGGATTACTCCCAGCAGATTCTGGGACACACCCTCGATCATCGCATAGGGATTCTGGGCCGCGCTGGCGACAGGCGCCCAGACGGAAATCAACAGGGCGACGCATGACGCGCTTAACCATTGCTTGAACTCCGAGCGGCGGAACAGTGATATCAGACTCACAAAAAACTCCTATTGGTAAATCATTCCTTGGACGCACACAGAGCCATAAAGTGCCGTGACGCCACTGCCCGATGTATAACCGGCAGCTCGACCCACCCGGCCTGGGTGCGATGCGAGCGGCCACACAGCTGACAGCAACGGCGCCAGACTATACCATGTCGCCCCCCTTGGCGTGACCCTACTGCGCTCAACGCACGGCTATTGTAGACGTCTGTGGAGGTTTTGCCCGTGGCGGGGGCGGTGTGGCATCGATCCCTCCTTAAAGGTTAGCACTGGGGAGGCCCGGTCGGCGGCCAGGTGGGATTTACGGTATACGCAGGATGTTTCTAAACTCAACAGAACCCGACGCGGAGTGACGCAATGACGCAGGACCTTATATTGCAGGCGGGGCGCCGCACTGTACGCATGGAAAATGCCGCGGTTGCCGCCCTGGAAAGCCGTATCGACGAGAATTTTAAACGCGCCTGTGAACAGATTTTACAGTGCCGCGGACGCACCATTGTCACCGGCATGGGTAAATCGGGCCATATCGGCAAGAAGATCGCCGCCACCCTCGCCAGTACCGGCACCCCCAGTTTCTTTGTGCATCCGGGCGAAGCCAGCCACGGCGACCTGGGCATGATTACACGCGACGATCTGGTGATCGCCATATCCAATTCCGGCTCCTCCGCGGAAGTGTTGACCCTGCTCCCCCTGCTGAAGCGGCTGGGCACCCCCTTGATCAGCATGGCCGGCAAGGCCGACTCACCCCTTGCCCAGGCCGCCGACGTCAACCTGGACATTGCGGTGGAAACCGAGGCCTGCCCGCTCAACCTCGCCCCAACCTCCTCTACCACAGTGACCCTGGTCATGGGCGATGCACTGGCGGTGGCTCTGCTGGAAGCGCGCGGTTTTACCGCGCAGGATTTTGCCTTCTCGCACCCCGGCGGCGCCCTCGGGCGGCGCCTGCTGCTAAAAGTCGAGGATGTGATGCACCGCGGCGACGAATTGCCGCAGGTCTTCCCGGAAACACCGCTGTACCAGGCGCTGCTCGAAATGACCAGCAAAGGCTTTGGCATGACCACTGTGGTCGACCGACAGGGCACTCTGTTGGGCGTCTTTACCGATGGCGACCTGCGCCGGGTAATCGACCACAAGGTTGAACTGGACAGTGCCACCATGGCAGAAGTCATGAGCCGCTACCCCAAGACGGTCGCGGCCAACACTCTCGCCGCCGAGGCACTCGGGGTCATGGAGGACAACCGGATTACAGCACTGGTGGTGGAGGACGACGCCCACCATCCCATTGGTGTGCTGCATATGCACGATATACTGCGCGCCGGCGTAATCTGATCAGGACGGTAAATCGTGAGCTCAAAAACAAATTCGAAAGAAAAAATTGAACGCCAGCTGTCCAGGGTGCACCACCTGATACTGGATGTGGACGGCGTGCTGACCGATGGCAAACTGTACTTTGACAACAATGGCAATGAGCTGAAGACTTTCCACACGCTGGACGGCCACGGTATCAAAATGTTGCAGAAGTCCGGTGTGCAAGTGGCCATCATTACCGGGCGGCGCAGCAGTGTAGTGGAACGACGGGCGCATGATCTGGGAGTCCACAAGCTGATCCAGGGCCGCGAAGACAAACTCACTGCCCTGCACGAACTGTTTGCCCAGGAAGGGTGTCGGATGGAAGACATGGCTTATGTGGGGGACGACTATCCCGACCTGACGGTAATGACGCGGGTGGGATGCCCCATCGCAGTGCCCAACGCCGCGCCGCCAGTGCGCGAGAGAGCAATATGGGTCACCGAGGCCCGGGGTGGCGAAGGCGCGGTGCGGGAAGTCTGCGACCGGATCATGCGGGTGCAGGGCACTTTCGCAGCCGCCCTGGCCCCCTATATTGACACAGACACCCCCATTGGAAAGTGAGACAGAATAACGCATTGGCTGTCTCATCGGGCTCGGGGCCACCTTTGGGTCCGGGCGCGAAAATGTTTGACGGAGGAACCCTATGCGCAGCTGGTTGCCGCTGTTCATCCTCGCCACGCTGATTGGCGTCAGCCTCTGGTACGCCGACAGTGCCCCGGAGCAACTGCTGGGCAAAAGGCCCACCCAGCAGGAGAAAAACCGTGCTGCGGACCTGGTGATTCGCGATGCCCACACACGCCACTTCGACACTGAAGGCGCGCTGGCGTACATAGTCAACGCGGAGCAAATCACTTATTTTCAGTTTGCCCGTCGCGACCAGGCCGACCTGGCCGAGCCCCGCATCGTGTTCTATCAGGACGATAGACCCAAATGGCTTACAGAATCCAGACAGGGCATCGCATACAATAACGGCCAGAAAGTGGAACTGAGCGGCGATGTGGTCATCAACGAATTACCCGAGCCAGGCGGCCTGACGCTGGAGACCCAGGCCATAACCGTTTTGCCGCAACAGGAATTCGCCGAGACCGACAAACTTGTTACCATTACCTCCGGCACCAGCATAACGGAAGGCATTGGTATGCACGCACTGTTGAAAGAGAATCGGGTGAAAATCCTCTCCGAGGTAAAGAGTACCTATGAAAGCGATTAGTTACCTGGTGCCGGCCTTGTGTGCGGCCCTGCCAATGCTTTCCGGGCCGGCACTGGCACTGCCGGAAGACCGGGAACAGCCGGTCAGGATTCTCGCACACAATCTGGACGCCGATGGCGGCACCAACCTAACCATCTACAGCGGCGATGTGGTGATCACCCAGGGGTCGCTGCAAATTCACGCAGACCGGGTCGAAGCCCACCTGAGTGAAGGGGGCAAAATCCGGCGGGTGATCGCGGTGGGCAAGCCGGCGCGCTTCCAGCAGCAAATGGCGCAGAGCACAGTCCCGGTCAAAGCCCGCGCCCAGCGTATCGAATACACTGTGAAAACCGCCGAGCTGCTCCTCACCGGCAGTGCCCATGTGGACCGTGACGGCAATACCCTGGCCGCCGAGCGCATTGACTACGATCTCAACAGTGAGCAGATGCAGGCCAAGGGACAATCCGACGGTGGCAGGGTTGAGATGATCTGGAAGCCGGAAACACAAAACAACGGGCAATCCACCGACGATACAGCCCAAAGCCAGTAACACCCTGCGCTGTTACCCTAGAAATTTGCGACCCGCTCCCCCTGGCACCCTGGGTGCCGCTGCAGGAGCCGGGTGGGAAGTAAGTGGAAGACACTATGCCGACGCTGAAAGCGTTACACCTCGCCAAGCAGTACAACAAAAGGAAGGTTGTACAGGACGTCTCGGTAAGCGTCAGCAGCTCCCAGGTGGTGGGACTGTTGGGCCCCAATGGCGCCGGTAAAACCACCTGCTTCTACATGATCGCAGGCCTGGTACGGGCCGATGCCGGACAGGTGATGATCGACAATCTGGATATCACCCGCCTGTCGATGCACGGCCGGGCGCGCAGGGGTATCGGCTACCTGCCGCAGGAGGCATCGGTGTTCCGCCGCCTGACGGTGCGCGACAACATTCTCGCCATCCTCGAGACACGCCGGGACCTGAGCAGGGCCGACCGCCTGCAGCAACTGCGTGAACTGATGCAGGAATTCAATATTACCCATATCGAAAAGAGCCTGGGTATGGCGCTTTCGGGTGGCGAGCGTCGCCGGGTGGAGATAGCCCGCGCGCTGGCCACGGATCCCGACTTCGTGTTGCTGGATGAACCCTTTGCCGGGGTGGACCCCATCTCCGTCAAAGACATCAAACAGATAATTCGCCATCTGCGCGATCGCGGTATCGGGGTCTTGATCACGGATCACAATGTACGCGAAACGCTGGATATCTGCGAAACCGCCTACATAGTCAGTGAGGGCCATATCATCGCCGCCGGCACTCCGGCGGAAGTACTGGCCAACCAGCAGGTCCGGGAGGTCTATCTGGGTCACGAGTTTACCATCTAGCTGGTTGTCGAAAGCCCTCCCTGGCTTCCCTCAATCTGGCGTGTCCGCAACCCCTCCACGGCAAATCAAGTAGCTCACGCTTGATTTGCCGCGGCCCGATTACATTGGGGCGCCCATATTTACCCAGCCTTTCCCTCGCCCATTCCAAGCGGCACAGTTATTGCTTGTAATTGACCAGTCAGGAGTTTAGTCTGCTTCCTCGTCTCCCTAAAGACGATTCCTCCGCCGACTCAGTGTGCGACTCCTGGTATGAAGCAGTCCCTGCAGCTAAAACTCGGTACCCAGCTGACCATGACCCCTCAGCTGCAACAGGCCATTCGCCTATTGCAGTTGTCGACGCCCGACCTGCAGCAGGAAATCCAGTCCATACTCGACAGCAACCCACTACTTGAGGCGGACCAGGAGGAGCCTTCCGAGTGGTCCGGGGAGCAGCGGGAGCCCGAGCGGGGTACCGACAGCAGCGATGAGCGCACCACCGAAGAGGGCGACTGGAGCCAGGACATCCCCAGCGAGCTGCCGGTGGACACCCGCTGGGACGATATCTATGGCGGAGGCAGCTACAGTGGGGGCTTCGACACCGGGGACGAACTCTCCACCGAGCAGGGCAATGCCACCCCCGACAATCTCCGCAGCCATCTCTTGTGGCAATTGAACCTCACCACCCTCTCGGTGGAAGACAAGCGCATCGCGGAAAATCTTATCGACTGCATCTCTCCCAGCGGGTTTCTGCTCTCCAGCGTCGAAGAACTGGGCGCAGCACTGGGCGTCGACACCGACGATGTCGTGGCGGTGCTGAAAACGGTGCAACAGCTCGACCCGGCTGGCTGCGGAGCCCGCGATCTGCGCGAGTGTCTGCTGCTGCAACTGCGCCAGTTACCGGCAGACACCCCCTGGCTGAAACAGGCCCAGACCCTGGTAGGCGAGCACCTGCAGCTTCTGGGCAAGCGGGATTTTCGCCAGCTCAGCCGCCGCACCCGCCTCAGCGAGGCCCAGTTGGGTGAAGTCGTACGGCTGATCCAAACCCTCAATCCGCACCCTGGGATCGCATTTGACAATGATCAGCCCCAGTACCTGGTGCCCGACGTGGTGGTCACCCGGAAACAGCAACGCTGGCTGGTGGAACTGAACCCGGAAGCCACGCCGCGACTGAGAATCAACGGTAACTATGCCTCCATGATCAGGCGGGCCGACAAATCCAGCGACAATAACTTTCTGCGGGACAACCTGCAGGAAGCGCGCTGGTTTCTGAAGAGTCTGCGGAGCCGCAATGAAACCCTGCTGAAGGTCGCCTCCAGTATCGTTGACAGGCAGCGCGATTTTTTTGAACTGGGGCCGGAGGCGATGAAACCCATGATCCTGGCGGATATCGCCGAAACCATCGGCATGCATGAATCGACCATCTCCCGGGTCACCGCCAACAAATATATGCTGACGCCGCGCGGCACCTTCGAACTCAAGTACTTCTTTTCCAATCAGGTCAGCACCGATTCCGGGGAAGAGGCATCCTCAACAGCCATCCGCGCCATCATCCGCAAGCTGATCGACGCCGAATCACCCCGCAAGCCATTGTCCGACAATAAAATTGCTCAGGAACTCGGCCAGAGCGGGGTCAAGGTGGCCCGCCGCACCGTGGCCAAGTACCGCGAGTCCATGGGAATCCCCTCATCCAGCGAGCGCAAGAGACTGGTCTAGGGCCTGTTCACACTACCTGAGTTGGCCCTGCTGCTACTGATTTGGTGGCCTGTACGGCAGGAATTGCGCAATGTGGTGGACCCACATAAGCAATTTCTAACGCCGCAAGGCACGAAACCAGGGGCAGCCCTTCGGGTTGTGCCGGAAAAGGCGCCACTCTTCGTTGCTCGTCGCTCATTTGGAACAACCAAACTTCTCCCCTCGTGCCTCGATTGGCCCCTTTTCTGTCACAACAGGGCCAACTCAGGTAGTGTGAACAGGCCCTAGGAAACCCAATCGCTGAGAGATTATCGACTGGATTGTCGCCCTTGAAAACCTGTGCGATTACGCGAAATCGGTTACTTTTCAAAAGCTTGCAACGGTCTCCACCGGCGGTGGCACTGTCTCAGGACGCCCCGCCCCGCCAAGCTGCAAGACCCCCGGTTACAGCTCCGGGCCCGGGGTCACCAATTCGAGACACCAATCTGTCGCCGACAGATAAATCAACCCGGCGCATCTCCAAACCCCCGACTTTGAGTGTATCCTTCCATTTTGGCGTACTTCCTAGTAGGGTTGCCGCCCTGGCGGAGCTAGCGCCAGCAAGCAATACTCTCTTTGAGGAGAATTCCATGCAGATCAACATCAGTGGCCGCCACCTGGAACTGACCCCGGCTCTGCGCGATTACTGTCGTGAAAAACTGGAACGGCTCTCCCACCACAACGATTTGATCACCAGCGTCCAGATCACCCTGTCCATCGAGCGGGAGCTTCAGCGCTCCGAAGCGCTGATACACGTGAACGGGGCCGAAATCTTCGCCAATTCCGAAGCGGACGACATGTACGCTGCAATCGATGCACTGACCGACAAACTTGACCGGCAGTTGGTAAAACATAAAGAAAAGTTGCGCAAGCACCGCTAAGTTATGATCCTGGAAGCATTACTCTCACCCACCCTGAGTCTGTGCAAACTGCCGGGAAGCAGCAAAAAAAAGCTGCTCCTGAACATCGCCCAAGCCATCGCCGAACAGTATCCGCAACTGGACGCCGATACCGTGTTCAACCGGCTTATCGCCCGGGAGCGGCTGGGTTCCACCGGCATCGGTGAGGGAGTGGCAATTCCCCACTGCCGCCTCCCCGGTTGCGAAGGGCCCATTGGCGTTCTGTGTACTACCGACCCAGCAGTGGATTTTGACTCTGCTGACCGCCAGCCAGTCGACCTGCTGTTTGCCCTATTGGTGCCGGAAAACTCCGAGCAACAGCACCTGGAAACCCTGGCCGAGATAGCGGCACTGTTCAGCGACAGCCGGGTTAGAACCAAATTACGTCGAGCCCAGAGTGGCGACGAGCTGTACGCACTGGCAATTGACAGCGCTGCCGCCGCATAATGCACCAGTGGTGAGAATTATTGCCGCCCGGGACAGAGCTCAAACCCACCTGTCATACCCCGTTTGCATGAGGCGGCAAGCCAGTCACAAAGGGATTTCCCCATGCGCGTGGTCATCATCAGCGGTCGTTCCGGTTCCGGCAAGAGTTCTGCGCTGCAGTTGCTGGAGGACGTCGGCTTCAACTGTATCGACAATATTCCCGCCAGCCTGCTGCCGGAGCTGATCAACCGGGTCCGGGAACAGCAACGCGGAGAGGAGACCAGCCTGGCGCTCGGCATCGACGCGCGGAATCTGTGGCAGGACATCCAGCAGGCCCCGGAAGTCATCGAGAAACTGCGTACGAGCGGGGTCAAATGCGACGTCTTCTATCTGGATGCCCGCTCGCCGGTGCTGGTCCAGCGTTTCAGCGAGACCCGCCGCAAACACCCCCTGAGCGACAATCGCACCCATCTGGTCGAGGCGCTGAACCGCGAGAAGGAGCTGCTGGCCCCGCTCGCCGCCATGGCCGACCTGGTGATCGATACCAGCAGCCTCAGCCTGCACCAGCTCCGTGAACTGGTAAAAAACCGCGTCGTGGGCGACGACTCCCCCGAGATGGCAATACTGTTCCAGTCGTTCGGGTTTAAACACGGCGTACCGATTGATGCCGACCTGGTGTTTGACCTGCGCTGCCTGCCCAACCCCTACTGGGTGGCGGAACTGCGCAATAAAACCGGTCTCGATCCGGAGGTGGTGGAGTTTTTGCGCCAGCACCCGGAAACCGGGGCCATGCAGAGCGATATCACCCACTTCCTGCAGCGCTGGCTGCCGTCGTATCAGAAGAGCAACCGCAGCTACACCTGCGTAGCCATCGGTTGTACCGGGGGGCGCCACCGCTCTGTCTACATGGTTGAACAGCTGGCTGGGATATTCCGGGAGCAGTTCCGCAACATCCAGATTCGCCACCGGGAGCAACAGAAATAATTCGTCAATCCCCCGCAAGTCGCAGAAAAAGATGCTGAAAAACCGTCTGCTCATCGTCAATAAACTCGGACTGCACGCGCGCGCCGCAAGCAAGTTTGCGCAGACCTCCGCGCGCTTCGAGGCGGATATCAGGGTCCACTGTCGCGGCAAGTCCGTCGATGGCAAGAGTGTCATGGCACTGATGCTGCTGGCTGCAGCCAAAGGCACAGAGCTGGAACTGGAAGTGTGTGGTGCAGATGAGGATGTCGCGCTCGCCGCCATCAGCTCACTGGTGACCGATCGTTTCGGCGAAGCTGAGTAGAGATCAATCCCGCATATCATTGACCCGGCGACTCAAAAAGCTGCAGGGTACACGCATGTGCCAGCGCCGAACTGAGAGCGGCGCAGGCCCGGTGAGAAAGCCAGGCAATACGCTTTTCAACAAACTGGTGGTACCGCTATTGCCGACACTCGCGCCGGCCCGGGGTCGGCAGCTATAATTCCCGCCTCACCTCATTCCGGCAGCAAGGGGAAGCCTGTGTCCAACCCGCCTTCCGCGGAAATCCAGTTTCCCGCTCAAAATCGCCTCGGCGAACTGTTTGCCGCCCTGGACAGTGGTACCGGGCGCGAGGTGCGGCACATGCTCAGCACCCTGTCCCCGCAGAGTATCGCCCAGCTGGTGGAAAGCTCTCCACCCAAAATCCGCCAGGTATTGTGGAAACTGATCGACAAGGAGGTGGAAGGCGAAGTCCTGCAGGAACTGAGCGAAGAGGTACAGAGCCAGATCCTGGCAACCATGGACACCGAAGAGATGGTGGCCGCCATGGAGGGGCTGGACGCCGACGACGTCGCCGATATTTTGCAGCACCTGCCGGAGCGGGTAATGGCGGAAGTGCTGTCAGCGATGAGTGAAACCGACCGCCTGCGGGTGGAGAGTGTCCTCGCCTACGACGAGGAGACCGCCGGTGGTCTGATGAACACGGACACCATTTCCGTGCGCCCCAATCTCACCCTGGACGTGGTACTGCGCTATCTGCGCCGCCATGAACAGCTGCCGGAATCCACTGACAACCTGTTCGTGGTCAACCGCAAAGACCAGTATATCGGCCTGCTGCCATTATCCCGCCTGCTCACCAGCGATCCATCGATCACCGTGCGGGAAGTGATGAACACGGATGTAGACCCGATTCCGGCGGATCTCAGTGACACAGAGGTCGCACGGCTGTTTACCAAATACGACTGGATCACCGCCCCTGTGGTGGACGAGCACAAGCGTCTGCTCGGGCGGATCACCATCGACGATGTGGTGGATGTGATCCGCGAGGAGGCGGACCATTCGCTGATGAGCCTCGCCGGCCTGGACGAAGAGGAAGACACCTTCGCCCCGGTGCGCCGCACAGCGCCGCGCCGGGCCATCTGGCTGGGCGTCAACCTGCTGACTGCACTGCTGGCCTCCTGGGTCATTAATCTGTTTCAGGATACCATCGACAAGGTGGTGGCCCTGGCCGTGCTGATGCCCATCGTCGCCAGTATGGGCGGCGTCGCCGGCAACCAGACTCTGACGGTGGTGATTCGCGGCATGGCACTGGGGCAGATAGGCCGCAGCAATCTCAGCTGGCTGCTCAACCGGGAACTGCTGTCCGGCGCCCTCAACGCCCTGCTCTGGTCCCTGGTCCTCGGCGCCATCGCCGGCTTGTGGTTTAACGACAGCAGGATCGCCATCACCATCCTCGCGGCGATGGTCATCAGCCTGATTACCGCCGCGCTGGCGGGCGCCACACTGCCGGTAATACTGCGCGCGCTGCACATAGACCCGGCGCTGGCCGGGGGCGTGGCACTGACCACCGTCACCGACGTGGTGGGCTTCCTGTCGTTCCTCGGCCTGGCCACCTGGTTTTTTGCCTGACCCAGAGTTTTGATAAGACTGCAAAAGAATTTGTGTATGGAACAACCCGACGACTTTAGCGACTCCGGCGACGAACTGCCAAAAAGCAAGACCCAGGTCAAACAGGAAATGCACGCGCTGCAGGAACTGGGGCGCCGTTTAAGTAAATTGTCACCGGCACAGCTGGACACTATTCCCCTGGAAAATGATCTGCGCGAAGCGCTCGACACTTTGCACCGGATCAAGTCCAACGAAGCGCGACGGCGACAGCTGCAGTACATCGGCAAGCTGATGCGACGGGTCGATAGCGAGGCCATTGAAGTGGCCCTGAACCAATTCAGGGAAAGGGACCAGCAACACCTGCGTGTGGACCGCTTGGCGGAGGAGTGGCGCAGGCAGCTATTGGAGGGCGGCAAAGACGCGCAAAAGAAATTTTTTGATCGTTTCCCCCAGGCAGACCACCAACACCTGCGACAACTGGTGCGCGATGCCAAGCGGGAGATTCAACACAACAGGCCCCCCGCCAATCAGCGCAAACTGTTCCGTTACCTGCGCGACCTTCTGGCATCACTTTAGCGGGCTGTCGAAAAAGTAGCTTTCAACACCTTTTGTCATGGACAGGAATATCCGGGCCCACGCAACCCTCGTCGCCCGATGGTATCCAAGCGACGACAGCAATCAATCACAGGCAATCGGTTCAGCCCGTCTGCACCGCCGGCTCAGCGCAGGTTTCCGCCTGCCACTGGAACAGGTTCATCTCGATACAGAAGAAGGCCACCAGCCACAGAAAGGCATCCCAGAAATCCAGAAAAGTGCCATTGATCCCCCAGTAAAGGGCACACAGCAACAGGGTGAAATACAACAATGCCTTGATCATCCGCGAGTAGTGCATTATCCGGTTGGACAGCTCGTGCCGCAGTTGCAGCCACACATCGAACGCCAGGACAGCCACCAAAAGTAGCCAGGCGCCGGCATTGATCACATCGGTCCAGGCCAGCCTTTGGATGCTATGCCAGGAGTCCACTGAGCCGAGCACCTGGGCACCGGCCAGCCGCAGTGTTTCGCCGCTGCCCAGAGCGGCGCAATTTGCTGTAGTAAGCGCCACATAGTCATCAGCCTCCTGGACCAGCGACCAACCGCCCTGCGCCGCCAGCTCGCAAACCGGCTGCAGATTGGGCAGCAACTGGCCCAGCGAAATCATTTCAACCACATAGCCGTAAAAGGAATACACGATAAACAGATAGCAGACAGCGGAAATTGCATTGAGGGACCATTTCACCCCACCGCGCAGCATGTGGTCCGGCAGGACGAAAGTCTCCAGTTCGAACACCAACAGCAGGATCACCCAGGCCAGGGTGTCAATGGAATCGTTGTAGGCCTCGATCACCCGACCCGGCTGCACGCCGTCGGCAAACACAGCCGCGGCTACCGCATGGTTTTCCAGGAAAAACGCGCCCACATTGAAGACGAGCAACAGGTAGACGGTGTACTTGAACACCCGGAACAGGGTGTAGCGGTCTATGGGTATTCCCGCCGTGGTGGCATCAGACATCTGCACGGACCTCAGCTTATTGATTATGCTTCGCGGAAGCCGGCGGCGGGTACATTTGTCACTGTGCAGCGAGTGGCAAAACGCCGGGCAACCGGCGCTTCGCAATACCACTGCTCAATCCCTGCCTGCGGCACGACCCTTGGGCCGCAGGCAACAATATCGAACAATTATTCGGTTTTTGCAACACTGGGAACGAAATCCAGTGCCAGTGAGTTCAGGCAGTAGCGCAGGCCGGTGGGTCCGGGGCCATCCTTGAACACATGGCCCAGGTGCTCACCGCAGGCCGACAGAACTTCGGTGCGTTTCAGCCCCCAACTGTAGTCGTCTTTGAGCACTACATTTTCCGGATGCGCCACATCCCAGAAGCTCGGCCATCCGGTGCCCGACTTGTACTTGTGAGAGGAGCTGAACACCGGCAGGCGACAGCCGGCAGAGACGTAAACCCCCTCCGCCTTGTTGTTCAGCCACTTGCCCGTAAAGGGGCGCTCAGTGCCCTTTTCCCACAGTATCTCGAACTGGTCCGGTGGCAAAAGCTGCCGCCAGACCGACTTGGGAATCGCAGTCAGGTTGGTCCCCGCGGCAATATTTTCCCGGGCCTGGGCCGCGGTCATCGACTTGTCCCGCTCGTGCTCCGCCTCGGTACAGGCCGACAGAGTGGCGAACACCAGTAACAGCGGCGCGAGAAACCTTAGATTACCCATGGAAGACTGCCTCTCATGTTGACTTATTGGGTACAGCTTTGAGTATTCTTTCGCGCCACAGTTCAACTGGCAACCTGTGGGAAAGCCTCTTTCAACAGTCCCTAGGGCGGAGGGGACGAAGGCGTGCCCGGTCCCGGCCACTCGGCCACGTCCGGTTTGGCACCCTGTTCGCTGGCCGCACTGCCCTGCCGCTGGGCTCCCTCGTCATCAAACATCTTGTCGAAACGAATATCCGGGTCCGCCCAGTCACCACTGATGCGGTAGCTGACCGAAGCCACTTTGTTCACCTGCTTCTTGAACACCTTGCTGATCAGATACACACCCGCGGCAGCGGGCAGTCCACCGGCAATCGCCGCCACCAGCGCCAGGTTGTTGCCCACCGGCAGGGTGGCCACCAGGGTCAGGTCCAGGTCCTCGCGGGCCACGTTGAGCTGCCCCGCCATCTGCAACTCACTGGTGGGCCCGTCCACCTGAATAGGCACGGCGATCAACAACTGGCCATCCCCCTCGAAATTCACTTCACCGCGCACCCGGTCGAACGCCATGCCGCTCTGATACAGATCGGAGAAATCCAGTCGCAGCCGCCGCGCCCAGGTGTCGAAATTGAACAGCGACAAAAGCCGCAGCAGCGCCGAACCGGCGCTGCCCGTGGAGCGCAAGAAGCGCCCCTTGCGGATATCGATTTTCAGCTCCCCCACCAGCTGTTTGCCCACTGCCGCTGCCGGCGAGCCACTCCAGCTCAGGGCGGTATCAAACCGCGCATACTCACTTTCGATCGCGGGCTCCTGCCCCCAGGCCTTCTGCACATCGGCCAGGTCGGCGGAGCGCAGAGCGCCGATAAACTGGGACGACTCGCTGCCGTCCGGGTGGCGCAACCACATCAGCTGTGCGCCCAGCCTGTCCTCTCCCGAGCCGCGCCCCTCCACCGTGATCCCGCGCGCGGTGCCGCGAATATCACTCAACACCAGGCGGTCCGCGGAGGGACGCAGGCGAAAGGACCAGGGGCCCAAATCCTCTTCCCCCAGGCTGACACTGTCGGCACTGAAGTCCAGTTGGGGCAAACTGCTGAAATCGAAACCCGACCAGGGATCGGCGACCAGCTCCACTGCCTCGGACTCGCCTTCGGCGGATTCCGGTGACGGCTTCTCCGATGCCTTTGGTGCGGGCAGGCGCAGATACCGCAACTTCAGCTGCAGCGGGGTCTCGGCATTCAAAATACCGCTGAACTGGCCACTCGCGGTCTCGCTGTCGAAATCGATACGCCAGTCCGCGCCGACCCCGCGACCCCGCGCATGCAGGTTGGCGATCTCTTTCTGGCCCAGGATCAGCCGGTCGGTCCCCAGATCCAGGGTGACGGGCAGCGGGCTGCTGTCCGCCGCCGGCGTATCCTCGCCCTGCGCCTGACCTTCGGCGGCGATATCATAGACTTCCAGTACCCGGCGCCAGGAGGTCAAATCCACTTGTGACAGGTCCCCGGTAATCGACAGTTCACGAGCGGTGGGGAGCTTGGCCGCTGTATTGAGGGCGATGTTGCCGCGCACCAGCTCGCCCCCGACCTGCCAAAAGCGCCCCTGCAGTTGCTCGCCGTAACTGAGATGGTAGAGACTGCCCTGCTCGCCCACCGGTACGCGCAGTACGAGATTGCTCCTCTCCTCTGCGGTTTTGTCCAGTGGCGGCGGCAGGTTAACCGCCACTCCTTTGAGGTCAGTAGTCACCTCCACCACCGCTGCGTAGGGCATCTCTTTGGTCCGCGCGGGAATGGTCACCAGGGTGCGGTAATCGAATATGCCATCCAGCCACTTCAGCTCCGGGCGCCCGGACCAGTCGCCCACCGCCGCCACGTCGGCACTGCCGCGGACCACCACCTGCGTATCGCGCTGCGAACCCTGACCCGGGTGCTCTATCTCGGCAGTCAGCGGGCGGCCCCACAGACTGCCGTTCAAGCGGGTCCCGCTCAGGCCGCCGTCGCTGTCGTAGAGCACCCGCCCGGCGAGTTCTTCGATATCCAGCCGCAGGTCGCCCAGTTGCAGTTTTCCCTCCCGCAAATCCACCTGCACAGTTTGCTGCGGTTTCAGGCTACTGCCCCCCAACGGCTGGGACAGGGTCAAGCTGCCGCTCAGATCGCCATCCAGTTCCCAGCTGTCGAAAGCGTCGCCCAGATGCTCGCGCAGAGGGGAATCCCGCAGCAACCGCAGGCCACTTTGGGCCGGCCCCGCCACCTGCGCGCGCACTCCCAGTAAGGAACCCTCTCCCAAAGGCGCCGGCGTCAGGGCCACCTCGATGTTGCGCGCGGTGATATCCCAAAGCTTTGCAGCACTGGCGCTGACCTGGACATTGCGATCATTGACCAGCAGCCGGGCGTCAACCTCGCGGGCTGTTGGCCACCCCGGCGCATAGTCGATACGCCCCTGACTGACCTCCGCCTGCAACTGCACAGTCTGCCGTTCCGCATGCCGGCCCAGTGCCAGCAGTTGCGCGTCGTCGCCCTTTTGGAAGGAGTAGCCGCGATAGATAAAGGCGGCCTGGGGCACCCGCCCGGGGTTATCCGCTCCCAGTGCCCCGTCGAGCCAGGCGCGGAGACTTTCACTGGTGGTCACCGGTACCAGCGCCCCTTGGGCGGATACGGGTGCATCGCGCAACCCCAGCGCCAAAGTGAATTCAGTTGCGCGGCTGCCGGGAGTGAACGGCAGCCTTAACAGAAACTGCCCCGCAACCTGCCCCAGGGCACCGTCCATTTGCAATTCGCCGGAATAGACCTGCACCGAGTTTCGATCGCGATCCACATGCCAGGCAACCGAGCCGGCGGTGCGCTCAAATTCGAAACCCTGGGGATAGAGTTTGGGGAAATGCAGGTCCAGGGCGCTGCCGCTATCCAGGTCGACACGCCCGTTGGCGCCCTGCAACTCCAGATAACCGCTCAGGCCGCGCACCGCCGGCGCGCCGAGATGCGCCTGGGCGGTGACATCCACCAGGTTGGCCGCCAGAGTGATTTTTCCATCGACGCCCCGAGCAAATTGGATTGACTCCAGTCGACCCTCCGGTGCCAGCGCCTCCAACCAGTCCCGCGCCGGCCCCTGCAACACTTGCAGCCGCCGCAATATACGACTCCAGGCCCCCAGCTCCAGCCGGTCGGCGGACAGCCGCAGACCGGTCTCCTCATCGTTGCGGACCAGCAGATTTAGCGCCGGTATCGGCTGGTCCCGCCAGTCCAGGCGCACATCCTGCAACGCCAGCTGCCAGTTCTGGCCCGGCTGCCACTGCCCGGAAATATCTCCGGCCAGGGATTGCAATGGCGCCAGCAACGGCGGCCGGCTGTCCGCAGACGCTTCCGCATCACCTTCTGCCACCGGCGCCGCTTCCCCCACCTGTGCCAGGCTCACCTGGCCCTGCAACCGGTAGCCCACCTGGGAATCGGAGCTTAACCACAGGCTGCCGCTGGCCAGTTTGCTGCCCGTCCAGTGGAAGCGCTCCGGCACCGGGGTCAGCTGATGCAACAGAGTGATCACCTCCTCATCCACCTGCAGATCGTCCAGATGCAGATAGCCGCTGAGCGCGAAGTTTTCCCTGTCCCGCGGATTGCCGCGCCCCTCCAGTATCAGGCGCAGGGTTTCCCGGCCGACCGGCGGAGCATCCGTGTCGTCACTGTCCCGGGACAGGAATGCCCGCGCACTCAAGCGGCGAAAGTTGCCGCTGTACTCCAGCAACACCTGCGGTACATTCAACTGTGCGGTCCCACCGTCTTCGAGGCGCACCGCCAGCGCGGCATCCCGCACCAGCACCTTTGGACTCAATTGAAAAATACGCGCCGGATCCCCCAGAGCCAGGGTGGAGCCGCCGCTACCCGCTGGCGGCTCCGCTGCGGGGATGGGAAATCCCTCGATATGCCAGCGGCCATTGTCCAGTTGGCGAATAGCGGCGCTGAAATCGTGTACCTCCAGGTTCTTCCAGACCAGTTCGCGGTTCCACAGGCTGGCCAGCAGGTCCAGGTGGAAGAGACCGAAGCCCATTTGTACCTGGCCGGCGTCACCGAGTCGCAGATTGTGCAGCTCCAGCGCTACTTCCAGCGCCCGCCAGCGCAGTGACAGCCCCGCCACCTGTACCGGCACCCCCAGCTGTTCTCCCAACCAATCGCTGATCTGTGGACGGTACCGCTCCACCTGTGGCGACAGGAGACGACCCGTCTGCACCATCAGCGCCAGGGCGATCACCAGTGTGATCACCAACAGCCAGAACTTGCGCGCCAACCAGCGCAGGGCGCGCATCACAGCGAGCTGGCCCTTTGCGGCCCCGGTCTGGGGTACGGCCGGTCTGTTGCGACGCTACACGAGAACAATATCGTACTGCTCCTGGTTATAGATGGGCTCCACCTGAAACTGAATCGGACGCTCGATGAACTCCTCCAAATCGGCGACATTGGCCGACTCCTCGTCGAGGAGCAAGTCAATCACCACCTGGCTCGCCAGGACCATGATCTTTTCGCTATCGTAAGCACGCGCCTCGCGGAGAATTTCGCGAAAGATCTCGTAGCAAACGGTTTCGGCGCTCTTGAGGGAGCCCCGCCCGGCGCATACGGGGCAGGTCTCGCACAAAAACTGTCCCAGCGACTCGCGGGTACGCTTGCGGGTCATCTCCACCAGGCCCAGTTCGGAAACACCAGTGATGCTGGTTTTGGCGTGGTCCTTCTCCAGCGCCTTTTCCAGTGTGCGCAACACCTGCCGCTGGTGCTCGGCATCCTTCATATCAATGAAGTCGATAATGATGATTCCGCCCAAATTGCGCAGTCGCAGCTGGCGGGCGATGGAGGTGGCCGCCTCGAGGTTGGTCTTGAAAATTGTCTCTTCGAGATTCCTGTGGCCGACAAAGGCCCCGGTGTTGACATCGATTGTGCTCATCGCCTCGGTCTGCTCCACCAGAAGGTAGCCGCCGGACTTCAGAGCCACCTTGTTGTGCAGCGCCTTTTGAATCTCTTCCTCGACACCGTAGAGGTCAAACAGGGGCCGCTCACCGGGATAGTGCTCCAGGCGGCCGGCGATTTCTGGAGCATACCTGTCGGCGAATTCGACTGCCCGACCCAGGGCCTCGCGAGAGTCGATGCGAATCTTCTCCATATGCGGCCGCGCCAGGTCGCGCAGGGCACGCATAAACAGCGGCAGGTCCTCGTAGATCACCGACGGCACGGAACCGGCGCCAATACTCTGTTCCAGCTCACTCCAGAGTTTGTACAAAAAAGGAATGTCCCGCAGCAGCTCCTCTTCACTCACGCCCTCGGCGACGGTGCGCAGGATAAAGCCCCCATCGCCGTGCTGGCCCTGCTCAGACAGCTTTGCCGAAGCCTGTTCCACCAGCCCGCGCAGGCGCTCGCGCTCGCTCTCCTCCTCGATCCGGTTGGAAATACCAATGTGGCGTGTCTGTGGCATATAGACCAGAAAGCGGGTGGATACCGAAAGGTGGGTAGTCAGGCGGGCCCCCTTGCTGCCGATGGGGTCCTTGACCACCTGCACCACCAGCGACTGGCCTTCGCGCACCGATGCGCCTATATCCGCCACCTCAGCATCGCGCGCCTCCATGCCCTCATCATCCAGCGGCGCTATGTCCGAGGCGTGAATAAACCCAGCCCGCTCCAGACCGATATCCACGAATGCCGCCTGCATACCCGGGAGCACCCGCACCACTTTGCCCTTGTAGATGTTGCCCACAAGTCCGCGGCGGGCGGTGCGCTCCAGGTAAACTTCCTGCAGCACGCCGTTTTCCACCAGGGCGACGCGGGTTTCCATCGGCGCCACATTGATCAGCAGCTCCTCACTCACCGCAAGCCCCCTGCCAGTAGTGAATACCAGCCTGCTCCAGCATCGGCGCCAGCGTTTCCAGGGGCAGCCCCACCACATTGCTGTAACTGCCGTTGATAGCCTCCACCAGCACGGCGCCACGCCCCTGTATGCCGTAACCTCCCGCCTTGTCCTGCGGCTCACCGGTGCGCCAGTAGGCGTCGATCTGTGCGCGGCCCAGGGAGCGGAAACACACCCGGGTCTCCGCCAACTGGCAGTCTGAGCGCCCTGAGTCCGCAAGGCACACAGCGGTCAGCACCCTGTGTTCAGACCCGCACAGTAGCGCCATCATACGGTGGAAATCCGCCAGATCCCGCGGCTTCTCCAGCACTTCACCGCCCTCCGCCAGGACCAGGGTGTCGGCACCCAGGACCCAGTCGGCCTCTCCGGCGGACAGCCACTGGCGGCCGGCCTCGGCCTTCTCCCGCGCCAGTCGCAGCACATAGGCCCGCGCCGACTCGGAAGGGTGCCGGCACTCCACCAGTGCTACCGGCCGCTGGCAAAAGGGCACACCTATCTGCGCCAGCAGCTGTGCGCGGCGCGGCGAGGCGGAGGCAAGGAGAAGCCGGCTGTCTGCGGGGGAATTTGGCACTTCAGGACTTATTGTTGGTGAATCAGCAGCTGATTATAATCATATCGCTCGAAAAATAAGCGATTTTTACGCAAATTAACCTTCGATAACGGCACCTGGCCGATTTCGGGGCATTCGCCCGCAGAGGTCATCGCACCTGCAGGCGGTCGGCCATCAGGTTCAGCCAGAACGCCAGCCAGGGCCACAGGAGGGCACTGGTGACTGCCGGCCACAAAAAGACCAGGCCGGGAGCCGATTTGCCCGCGAAACTGTGAATCCAGTTGCCAACAACCTGATTGATACCCACCAGAACGAATACCCAGAGCAGCTGCTGCGCCGGATTGAACGCCCGCGTGCGCCTGTAGGTCAGCAGGCTGAAGTACGCCAGCACCGCCAGCGCCAGTGCGTGGGAGCCGAGCACCGCACCGGTCACCAGGTCCTCCACGATGCCCACCAGCCACGCAAACACAACGCCCAGGCTCTCCGGCATACGAGTGGTCCAGAAGACTACCAACAGGGCTGTAAACGCCGGGCGGAACCACAGCCACTCAACCGGCAGTGGCATCACCGCCAGTAGCAGCGCCGCTACGGCGGTGGCGAGGATAAACCAGCGATTATGGGGTTCCAGCAGATTCATCTTGTTCGCTTATCACCGCCAGCACAAACCGACTGCGGTTCATTCTCCCCTGGGGCCGCACCTCCGCATCCGCAAATGGCCGCCCGGGATCCCGGCGCACGGAAATGACCTCCCCCACCGGATAACCGGAGGGAAAACGCCCGCCCAGGCCGGAAGTCAATAACAGGTCCCCCTCGCGGATATCACTGGTGTTGGCCATATAGCGAAGCTTGAGGCGATACAGGTCACCGGTGCCCTCCACCACGGCGCGCACACTGTTGCGCAGCACCTGCACCGGCAGTGCGTGACTGGCATCCGTAATCAGCAAAACCCGGCTGCTGGAGCTGCCGGCCTCAATCACCTGCCCCAGCAAACCGGTGGCATCCATAATCGGCGTGCCGGGCCCGACTCCGTCGTCGCGCCCCTTGTCGATCACCAGCACATGCTCCTGCGGATCCGGGGACACGCCAATCACCTCCGCCACCAGAACCCGCTCACTGACCGTTTCGGCGGAATTCATCAGTTCCTTGAGCTGGGTATTTTCCGCCCTCACCGCTGCCAGCAGCTGACTGCGGTGCTCCAGCAGCAGCAAGCGGCGCCGCAAACGATCGTTCTCCTGCTCCAACTCTTCGCGGGATTGCAGGCTCTCAGCCACCCAGTCGCTGACTCGACCGGGGGTATCGGTGATCTGGTAGAACGGAGCTGCCAGGGTCGCGGCACGCTCGCGCAGGGGCTGCAGCCAATCGGTGAAAAGGCCTATAGAGATAAGTGCGACCGCCACCAGACCCAGTAGCAGGATACGGGACTCCGGCGAAGGGCCGCGGCTGAATAACGGCTTAATGGGATTCCCCGAATTCAGTTAGACACCAGGTAGAGGCGGCTCTTGTCCATCATATCGAGCGCCTTGCCTCCACCCCGGGCGACACAGGTCAGAGGGTCATCGGCAACGATCACCGGCAGCCCGGACTCCTCCATCAACAACCGGTCCAGGTCCCGCAGCAGGGAGCCACCGCCGGTCAGGACCATGCCGCGCTCGGCGATGTCCGATGCCAGCTCCGGCGGGGACTGCTCCAGCGCGCTTTTCACCGCCTGTACTATCCCCGTCAGGGGTTCCTGCAGCGCTTCCAGGATTTCGTCGGAATTGAGCGTAAAGCTGCGCGGCACCCCTTCCGCGAGATTGCGGCCGCGCACGTCGATTTCACGCACTTCGCTGCCAGCGTAGGCGCAGCCGATTTCCTCCTTGATGCGCTCGGCGGTGGCATCCCCGATAACACTGCCGTAATTGCGGCGCACATAGTTGACGATGGCCTCGTCAAACCGGTCGCCGCCGATACGCACGGAATCGGAGTAAACGACACCATTCAGGGAAATGATGGCGATCTCAGTGGTGCCCCCACCAATATCCACCACCATGGACCCGCTGGCCTCTTCCACTTTCAGGCCGGCGCCAATGGCGGCGGCCATGGGTTCTTCAATCAGCCACACCTCGCGGGCGCCGGCACCCATGGCGGATTCGCGGATAGCGCGGCGTTCCACTTCCGTGGACTGACAGGGTACGCAAACCAACACCCGCGGGCTCGGGCGCATCCAGCTGTGCTCGTGCACTTTCTTGATGAAGTGCTGCAACATCTTTTCAGTGACCTGAAAATCGGCGATAACGCCATCTTTCAGGGGGCGGATAGCGGTGATGTTGCCGGGGGTCCGGCCCAACATGCGCTTTGCCTCGACACCTACCGCCTCGACGATCTTCTGGCCGTTGTAGTGGCGAATGGCGACAACGGATGGCTCGTCCAGCACTACCCCCCGGTCGCGCACATAAATCAGCGTGTTGGCGGTTCCCAGGTCGATGGATAGATCACTGGAAAACATGCCGCGCAAACGTTTAAACATGAAATTCTGTTACCCTGTACTGATGGCGGTGCCCGGAGAAGGGCAACGCAAGTGCGAACTTAATGCACCGTCATTAAACCGGCAGTCTGCCTGATTCGCCGGGTTAATCGCTGCTGAAAGCCTAGTTGGTCCACGGAAAAAATTCTGAGTTCCGGGCCGCATTTTTTACCCGTAGGTCCGGCGCCGGCCAGAGCCGCGCCAGAATCGGCAAACTCTAACAACGGCGGGAATTGAGGGCAAGGCTGAATCCGGGTTATCGCCATCGGCTCAAGTTCCGCCGATCCGGGCCTGCCGCCCAGTGTCCGGGTGCACATCACCCACAGCCGCAACCGGGGCGTTTGTCAGCGAACGGCTCTTTTGTGCTAAATTTGCCCCTCTTTGCGCCGCGTCCCACAGTCCAGTGCGGATCTGGCAGCGCCCACCGGAGAGACAGCAAGCAATCCAAAGGAGTCCAAAGCACCATGGCCGTGGACACTCAGACTATCGACCGACTGGCGGAGCTGGCCCGCATCGCCATTTCCACGGAAACAGTGGCAGAGGTTGCCGACCGGCTCGGAGAAGTGCTGCAACTGGTGAATCAGTTGCAGAGTATCGACACCCGGGGAATCGAGCCCATGTCCCACCCGCTGGACGCGGTACAGCGTCTGCGCGCCGATGAAGTCACTGAAGCGGATCAGAGCCGGGCCCTACTGGCTCTGGCTCCCGAGACCGAGCGGGACCTGTATCTGGTGCCCAAGGTAATCGACTGAGACAGACCCGACTTTGGCCGACTGACCACATTCCCGGAACCCCCAATGCACCAGCTAACCATCGCCGACATCATTCGCGGCCTGCGCGCCAGGCAGTTTTCCAGCACCGAGATCACCCGACACTTTCTGGACCGGATCGCACAGCTGGACCAGCGCTACAACAGTTTCATTACCGTCACCGAAGAGCAGGCACTGCGGCAGGCGCAGGCGGCGGATAAGCGCCTGGCGGCCGGCGATGCGCCGGCCATGTGCGGTGTTCCCATCGCCCACAAGGACATCTTCTGCACCAGTGGTGTGCGCACCAGTTGCGGCTCGAAGATGCTCGACAATTTCGTGCCACCCTACGATGCCGCGGTGGTGGAGAACTTCAACCGCGCCGGCAGTGTCACCCTGGGGAAAACCAACATGGACGAGTTCGCCATGGGCTCCTCCAATGAAACCAGCCATTATGGTGCGGTGAAAAACCCCTGGGATACCACCCGCGTGCCCGGCGGCTCTTCCGGCGGTTCCGCCGCCTCCGTGGCTGCCCTGCTGGCACCGGGAGCCACCGCCACCGATACCGGCGGCTCCATCCGCCAACCGGCGGCCCTGACCAATACCACCGGGGTAAAACCCACCTATGGTCGCATCTCCCGCTGGGGCATGGTGGCCTTCGCCTCCAGTCTCGATCAGGCCGGGCCCCTGGCCCGCAGCGCCGAAGACGCCGCCCTGATGCTGTCCGTGATGGCCGGCAGTGACCACCGCGATGCCACCAATCTCGGGCACGCCTCCCAAGACTTCACCAAAGGGCTGGACAAGGAAATCTCCGGTGTGAGAATCGGCGTGCCCAGGGAGTACTTTGGCGACGGTCTGGACAATGATGCCGCCGCGCGGATAGAGGCGGCACTGCGGGAATTCGAAAAACTGGGTGCCGAACTGGTGGATATCAGCCTGCCCCATGTCCATCTGGCGGTACCGGCCTACTATGTCATTGCGCCGGCGGAGGCCTCCGCCAACCTTTCGCGCTTCGATGGTGTCCGCTATGGCCACCGCTGCGAAGAACCCAAAGATTTGCGCGATCTGTATATGCGCTCCCGGGGGGAAGGGTTCGGTGAAGAAGTGCAGCGGCGGATTCTGGTGGGCACCTATGTGCTCTCTGCCGGTTACTACGATGCCTACTACAACAAGGCGCAGCAGGTGCGCCGCCTGATCAAGCAGGATTTTGTCCAGGCCCTGGAACGGGTGGACGTGATTATGGGGCCTACTTCGCCATCTCCGGCATTTCCCCTGGGAGCCAAGAGCGCGGACCCGGTTGCCATGTACCTGGAGGACACCTACACCATCGCCATCAATCTGGCCGGACTGCCCGCAATGTCGATGCCCTGCGGACTTGTGAACGGCTTACCGGTGGGACTGCAAATTATCGGCAATTACCTCGAAGAGGCGCGCATGCTGAATATTGCGCACATCTACCAGCGGGCGACGGACTGGCATCTGGCCGCCGCACCCGGCCTGGTATCGGACCGGACGGGAGCATAGCTGTGGAATGGGAAATCGTTATCGGGCTGGAGGTACATGTCCAGCTCGCCACCAAGTCGAAACTATTCTCCGGCGCCAGCACTGCGTTTGGGGCTGCACCCAACACCCAGGCCTGTGCCATCGACCTGGCCATGCCCGGCACCCTGCCGGTGCCCAACGAAGAGGCATTTCGCTTCGCCGTACTGTTTGGCTTGGCGATGAATGCGGAAATCGGCCAGCGCTCGGTATTCGAACGCAAAAACTACTTTTACCCGGATCTGCCCAAGGGGTACCAGACCACCCAGCTGGCGCAACCGATTGTGGGACCGGGGGAAATCGAAATTCATCTGCCGGACGGGCACCGCCGGACAGTTCGCCTGCACCATGCGCACCTGGAGGAGGACGCCGGCAAATCACTGCATGAGGATTTCCACGGCATGTCCGGCATAGACCTGAACCGCGCCGGCACGCCATTGATCGAGATCGTCTCCGAGCCGGACCTGCGCAGCGCCGCCGAAGCGGTGGCCTATCTCAAGAAACTACACAGTATCGTCACCTATCTGGGTATTTCCGACGGCGACATGTCCCAGGGGTCCATGCGCTGCGACGCCAATGTCTCAGTGCGCCTGAAGGGCGACGAGAAGCTCGGCACCCGCACCGAACTCAAGAACATCAACTCCTTTCGCTTTGTGGAAAAGGCCATCAAAGTGGAGGCACAACGACAAATCGACATTCTCGAGGATGGCGGCCACATAGAACAGGAAACCCGCCTCTACGATGCGGACAAAGACGAAACCCGCTCCATGCGCAGCAAGGAGGCGGCCAACGACTATCGCTACTTCCCCTGTCCGGACCTGTTGCCGGTCGAGCTTTCCGATGACTATATCGCTAAGCTGCGCGCCCAACTGCCGGAACTACCCGATGCCAAGAGCGCCCGCTTCGCCACTGAATACGGATTGTCCGCCTACGACGCCGACCAGCTCACCCAGGAGCGGCCGGTGGCCGATTACTTCGAAGCAGCGGCGCGCCAGTCCGGCGAGGCAAAACTGGCGGCCAACTGGGTCATGGGCGAGCTGGCGGCGCTGCTGAACCGCGAGGGGTTGACCATCGAGAAAACACCGGTAACCGCACAGCAACTGGCGGGGCTGATCGCGCGTATCGTGGATAAAACTGTCTCCAGCAAGATTGCCAAACAGGTGTTCGAGGCCATGGCAAACGGCGCGGGTGACGCGGACACAGTTATCGAACAGCAGGGACTCCGGCAGGTCTCGGATACCGATGCCATTGAACAGATGGTGGACCAGGTCATCGCCAACAGCGCCACCCAGGTGGCAAACTATCGCAACGCGGATGAAACCAAGCGCCCGAAAATGATGGGCTATTTTGTCGGCCAGATTATGAAAGCCTCCAAGGGCCAGGCCAACCCGCAGATCATCAACAAGATCCTCAAGGAAAAACTCGACGCATTGCTGTGAGCTGCAACGACACCGCAATTAGGGAGGCACTATGAGCCTGAAGAAAGACAAACAGAAAGTTCTCGGAGAAGTTTTCGACCAGCAGCGTATCGCGGGCTTTCTGGTGGGCGAAGCACCGGCGGGTGTCTCCCGGGATTACCATTTGCTGGAGCGCGCCTACCGCGGCATGAAGGCGGAAAACTTCGCCACCTTTGTACAGCTGTTCCTGGCGCAAAACCTGGATATCAACAGTACCGGACCCGACGGGAAAACCCTGCTGGAGCGCATAACAGGACACCGCCAGAGCGCAGAATATGCTGAAGTTCTGCGGGCTGCTGGAGCCAGTGGCTAATAAATTAGGGCCTGTTCACACTACCTGAGTTGGCCCTGTTGTGACAGAAAAGGTGCCAATCGAGGCACGAGGAGAGCGGTTTGGTTGTTCCAAATGAGCAACGAGCAACGAAGCGTGGCGCCTTTTTGGGCACAACCCGAAGGGCTGCCGCTGGTTTCGCGCCCTGCGTCGTTAGAAATTGCTTATGTGGACCCACCACACAGCGCAATTCCTGCCTTGCAGGCCACAAAACCAATGGCAGCAGGGCTATCTCAGTTAGTGTGAACAGGCCCCAGGAAACACCATGACATCCAATCCAGCGCACGGGGCCCACGCACTGGTACGCGGCGCGCAGCTGCTGACTCAGCGGGAATTGCGCCCCTTTATCATAGTGCCCCTGTTAATCAATCTGGTGCTGTTTATAGCCCTTACCGCCCTGATGCTGTCGCAGCTCGGCGGCCTTGTGGACTATTTGCGCAGTCTGCTTACACATTCGCCGGTGGATACGGAAAGCATGTCCTGGTGGCGCGCCTGGATGGCAACAGCAGCGGCCTGGGCAGCGATGGTGTTCCAGTGGCTGGCCTGGCTTATCGCCATTGCGGTGGTATTGATGTTTCTGTTTATCTACGGGTATGCGTTCGGCATCATTACCAATATCATCGCCGCACCCTTCAACGGCCTGCTGGCGGAGAAAGTCGAGGAGCTCCTCACCGGCAGGGCACCGCCCTCGGAACCCCTGCACCGGATGGTTTGGCGCACCCTGGGCCGCGAATTGCGCAAACTGGGGTATTTCCTGGGTTGGGGCATTCTGATTTTTATTGTCGCACTCCTGACCAGCTGGACCGTGTTCCTGCCCGCTGCACTGGGTGCACTCTGGGGTGCCTGGTGTATGGCGATTCAATATGTGGACTACCCGCTCGACAACCATCAGCGCCCCTTTCGGGAAGTCAAAAGCGTGCTAATGCGACGCAAGCTGACCACTCTGGGTTTTGGCGGCACAGTAATGCTGGCCAAAATGGTGCCGGTATTGAATATCTTTGTGATGCCGGCCGCGGTTGCCGGCGGCACAGCCCTGTGGGTGGAGCGGCTGCGCAAGGAGGGAGATCCGGGTGCTGACGCCCTCCCGGGAAGGGATTTGGAAAAAAGGTAAACCCTGGCCCCGGTAAATTCTGCCAGCCAACGATGATCCCCTATCGTTGGCCTACCGGCCGCTTAGCCGGTTGTTAAAAACTACTTTTTCAACAACCGATCCAACCCTGTGCAACTAACTACAGAGCACCGGGCCACAGCGCGTTTTGCGATGGCTTGCGCCCGGGGGCCGAGAACCCTGTGTTCTCTACCGGCGCCTTCTCTCGCCAGCTCCGCGACGGCCGCCCCCGCGACTACTTTGACTGTGCGAAACCCTGACTTTTGGGGGCCGCACCAACAGCGTCTCCGGGGGCTGCTCACATTTTAATTTGTGCCCCAGCAGCGCCTCGATTGGCTCCAGGCGCATGGCATCGTCCTCACAGGCAAAACTGATGGAGGTGCCCTTCTTGCCGGCCCGGCCAGTGCGCCCAATGCGATGCACATAGTCCTCCGGCTCCTCCGGCAGAGTGAAGTTCACCACATGGCTGATACCGTCGATATGGATACCGCGACCGGCCACATCGGTGGCCACCAGCACCTTGGTCCTGCCGCTTTTGAAATCCTCCAGCGTGCGCACACGCTTGTTTTGCGCTATCTCTCCCGACAGCAAGCCGGCGGACACACCGTGGGCAAGCAGGTGTTCGTGCAGCCGGCGACACTGGTCGCGCCGGTTGGCAAACACGATCAGGCTGTCAACCTGATCGCTCTGCAGTATGTTGTACAGCAATGTGTACTTTTCCTCACTGGCAGCGAGATACACATGTTGCTCCACTGTGTCAGTGGCCACCCGCTCCGGCTCGATTTCCACCACCACCGGGTTGTCCGTCCACTGTTCAACCAGCGAATCGACCTCCGGGGTGAAGGTGGCGGAGAAGAACATGGTCTGGCGGTGACTTTTGCGCGGCGTCTGGCGCACGATACGGCGCACCTGGGGGATAAACCCCATATCCAGCATGCGGTCCGCCTCATCGATCACCAGCACTTCCACCTGATCCAGGTAGCAATCCCGGTTACCGACAAAATCCAGCAGGCGGCCGGGGGTGGCCACCAGGATGTCCACCAGCCGCTCGTTTAAATTACGCTGCTGCTTGGTGTAGTCCATGCCGCCCACCAGGGTGTGGATTTCCAGGTCGGTGTACTTGCACAGGGCTTTGGCATCGTCGGCGATCTGCATCACCAACTCGCGGGTGGGGGCGATGATCAGGGTACGGGCCTCGCCCGCGTAGCGCTCTCCCTCGAAGGGGTTTTTCAGCAGGTCATCTATGATGGTGATCAAAAACGCAGCCGTCTTGCCGGTGCCGGTCTGCGCTTTGCCCACCAGATCGTGTCCATTGAGGGTGTGGGGCAGGGAGCGCCCCTGGATCGGAGAGCAATACTGAAAACCGAGGTCATAGATGCCGTGCATCAGCTCCAGCGGCAGGCCCAGATCGTGGAATCGAACCTTGCCCTTCTGCTGCTCCGGCAACTTGAACTCATCCAGGCTCCAGGGCTTGGCAGTTTGCCGCGATCTCTGACCCCGGCGCCCACGACCACGAGCACGCCCGCCACCACCCTTTTTGGCGGCAGCTTTGTTACCTTTTGGCTTGACCTCGGCCGAGGCCGGTTCGGGCTGGGACTTGTGCGCTTCCTGGCTGGCTGAAGTGCGGCGGAACAACTTTCCTATCAAATGTATTACTCGCTGACATGATCAAATAATCGGCGAGTATATCATCTAAATGGACAAGAAAGCGCGGTGTGTATCAGAAAGCCCGGCCCCAGCTAAGTGGCAGCTGACCCGCCATTCGACATTCTCCGGCACAGCCAATAGTCGAGACTGACGAAACGCCCGCCCCCACTGCCGAGCAGCGCCAGCAGCATAATGAAGTAGGTCGCCGCAAACTCGATGCCGTTTTTCAGAATGGTGAAGTTGCCGGCTTGCGTCAGCCAGTCGTAGTTGCCGTATTCCTGCAGCAGTTCCACCGCCTTCGCCTTGCGCACCACCGCCTCCTCGATCAGATCCTTGCGCCACTCCCAGGGCATGGTCAGCGTGGTTTCCGGCAGCGCGTGCCATCCGTACTGCCAGTGAGCGGTCACCGCGGCCACTGCCATCACCACCAACAGCGGGACAGCCACCAAGCGCACAGCCAGTCCCACCAACAGCGCCACCCCGCCCAGCAGTTCAGTCAGCGCCGCCAGCCACGCCATCAACATCGGCGCGGGCAGTCCCAGTCCCCAGTCGGGGTTGCCGAACCAGGCCGCCACATCGTCGATATTGGCTACCTTGTTGAGACCGGCGAGAATGAATATCGGCGCCAGAAACAGCCGCAAGGCCAGTGGACCCAGCCAGTCCAGCCTGCGCACAAAGTGGAGAAAATTCCCGTAAAGTCGATTGAACCCGTTGACAGCGCCATCCATAATCCCGCCCTCTTTTGCGATTGATTTTAATTTGGCTTTAGTCGAGCTGTAGTCCCATCTGTTACACATCTCGCAACATGGTCCACCGGCTGCACCCCATGGTCAAGATTTACAAACGGGCCACATCCGCCGAACTGTCCCGTATTGCCACACTCGGCGGCCCACTGGTGATCAGCAACCTGGCGGTCATCAGTATGGGGGTCGCGGACACTATAGTAGCCGGCCGCGCCGGAGATGTGGACCTGGCCGGACTGGCTCTGGGTTCCAGTATCTGGGCGGTCTGTGCGGTGACCCTGATCGGCCTGCTGGCCGCTGTCTCCCCCCTGGTCGCCCACCTGCGGGGTGCACGGAACGAAGCCGGCGCTGCGCAGGAACTGAAACAGTCCCTGTGGATAGCCCTCGCGGGCGGGCTGACAGTCCTGGCGGCACTGCTGTCGGCACCCTGGTGGAGCGGCTGGATCGATACCGAAGCGCCGGTGCGCCAGGTGATGCTGGACTACCTGCAGGCACTGGCCACCTGCGCCCTGCCTTTCGCCCTGGGCATCGCGCTGCGCGGTTACTGTGAGGGCATGGCCCAAGTGCGCGCGGTGATGCGGATCTACCTGGCGGCGGCGCTGCTGAATATACCGCTGGATGTGATCATGGTTTTTGGCTGGGGGCCCATTCCCGCCATGGGTGGCGCCGGCTGCGGCTGGGCCACCAGCCTGGTGAACTGGGCTGTCGCCCTGGCGCTGTTCTGGCATGCGCGCCACGAGCCCACCTATCGCCACCTGGATTTGCGGCTGGCCCTGCCCCGGCCCAGGTGGGAAACACTGCGGCGGCAGATGGCTATCGGTTTGCCCATCTGTATCGGCTCCGGCAGTGAGGTGACCTTCTTCGCCAGCCTCACGCTACTGCTGGCGCCCTATGGCGCCACCATTGTCGCCGCCCACCAGATCGCTATGAATATCGGCTCGATTTTCTATCTTGTCGCCCTGGCCCTGGCCCAGGCCCTGAGTATTCGCGTGGCCCAATTGCTGGGTCAGGGGCGCCCGCGGCGGGCGCGTTTCTCCAGCAAGGTGGGGGTTGCCAGCGGTCTCTTGTACGCCTGCGGCACAGGGTTATTGTTGATCACACTGCGCCAGGCTTTTGCCTCCGTGTATACCAGTGATAGCGAAATTATTGCAGTGGCCGCCAATCTGCTGCTGCTGTGCGCCGCCTTCCAGCTTGTGGACGTGGCCCAGGCCATGGCCTGGGGCGCACTCAGAGGTTACAAGGACACCAGAATCCCCATGTACCTGCAGATCTTTTCCTACTGGGGCATCGGCCTGACCAGCGCCTATTGGCTGGGAGAAAATCTCTGGGGCGTCTATGGCTATTGGGTGGGTATTTGTATCGGGCTGGGTGTCGCGTCGATTCTGCTGGGGATTCGCCTGTGGCGGATCAGTCGCAGGGCCATTGACTATCCGGGCGGCTTTCAGCTGTCGGCAAAGGAAACGCAACCCTGATGGAACGGTTTCGCTATACTCGCGCTCCAATCCTTCGCTCAACCCCTGGCCCAAGGGTCGGTTAGGCCCTTACCGATACAACCAACAGAGTCTCCGTATGCCCCACCACCCGTCCCTGTGCCAGCCGTATCGCGTCCTGTTGCTGGCGCTGTGCCTGACATCCACAGCGGTCGGCGCCTCGACCGGGGGGGAAAGCAATCCGGGTGAAGAATCACTGCCCCAGGCGGAAAATCTGCAACTGGACCAGCCCACCAGCGAAGAGGCGCTGGCCACACCCGTGCCGGTGTCGGTGGTGGACGACAGCGATTCACAGCCTGTCGAGAGCGAAGGCGAAGAGCCGGAAGCGGGCGACGGAGAGGAGCCCAGGCCCCTGCGCCTGCTGGGAGCGGAAGTGCCGCCTGCAACCTCCACGCGCCTGGCCTGGTCCCCGAGCCAGCACTTCGAAGGTGTCTACAGCCCCACTGCGGTACTGGTTGTGAACGGGGCAGCGGAGGGCCCCACACTGTGTCTCACCGCCGCAGTTCACGGCGATGAACTGAACGGTATCGAAACGGTGCGACGGGTGATGTACAACCTGGACGCCGCCACGTTGCGCGGAGCAGTGATCGGTGTACCCATTGTCAATCTGCAGGGGTTTCACCGCGGCTCCCGCTACCTGACCGACCGCCGGGATCTGAACCGACACTTCCCCGGCGACCCGCAGGGGTCGTCGGCAGCGCGTATCGCCCACTCGTTTTTTCACGAGATCATCAGCCACTGCAACGCCGTTGTGGACCTGCACACAGGCTCTTTCTATCGCACCAACCTGCCGCAACTGCGCGGCGACCTGACCGACCCCAAAGTAGTCACCCTCACCAAGGGTTTCGGTTCCACTGTGGTGCTGCACAGCGAGGGCGCCAAGGGCACATTGCGCCGCGCGGCAGTCAATGTGGGGATTCCCACGGTTACCCTGGAAGCCGGCGCACCGATGGTACTGGACGAAGTGTCCGTGAGCCACAGCGTGAAAGGCATTCGTACGCTGCTGAACCAACTGGATATGGTCAAACAGTTCCGACTCTGGGGCGACCCGGAGCCGGTGTACTACAACTCCACCTGGCAGAGGGCCACCACCGGCGGCATTATCTTCAGCGAGGTAAAACTGGGCGAAGTGGTGCGCAAGGGCGACCTGCTCGGCACCGTCACCAACCCCATCACCAACGTGCGCACCGAAATTCGCTCGGAGCACGATGGACGGGTATTGGGAATGGCGCTCAATCAAGTGGTGCAACCGGGATTTGCCGCCTACCACATAGGTATCCAGGCACCGCAGACACAAATCAGTGCACCGCAAGAGGTGACTGCGGACAGCGGTTCTGAAGAGCAGGTGGACATCACCACCGCGGAAGCCGGGGTGGAAGGAGCTGCGCCAGCTGTGCCTGTAGACGCTGGAGAGGTGAATCCCCAACAGGAAGAAGAGCCGGACGTTCAGGCCAATCCCGCTGCAACCGTCGATCCGGATGGTGAAGACGACTAGCGGTTTTTTCTAACAGGTTGTTGAAAAAGGCATCCTGCCTGTTTCAACACACGAAAAGCGAAAAATGTGATTTTCACTTTTCTCCCAAAATCAACGACTTAGGCGTCGTTGATTTTGCCGGAACATCCATATTCCGGTACCAGGCGTCGAAATTCTTTGAATTTCAACAGCCTGCTAAACCCGGGTCTGCAGCCCAGCTCTCCGCGTTAGTCCAGCGCCTGTGGGTCGCCGATAGAGTCGCCAATCCAGTGCCGGTGCTCCGACAGGGGTTCCGGCTGCAAGGTGATATGATCGATGTCGAAGCGTCGCACCAGCGTGTCCCGCAGCCGCTCCAGCACTGCCGGCCAGCACTCCAGATCGTCCACCACAACATGGGCGGACAGAGAGATAGTGCGCGAATCCAGACGCCAGATATGCAGGTCGTGCAGGGATCGCACCCCCTCAACCCCCGCCAGGGTCCTGTCCACCACCGGCAGACTCAACTCCCGCGGCACCCGCTCCATCAACACGTCCACCGCATCCCGCAGCAGGCGCAGGCTGGACACCGCGATGAGGGCGCAAATCAGCAGCGAGAGCAGCGGGTCTATGGGTGTCCAGCCGGTAAAGAAGATAACCGCACCCGCCAGCAGCGCCGCCACCGAACCCAACAGGTCCCCCATGACGTGCAACAGCGCACCGCGGATATTCAGGGTCTGCTCGCCCCGGTGCAGCATCCAGGCCACCAGCACATTCACCAGCAGCCCCATGGCCGCTATCGCCATGACCATGCCCCCGCGAACCGGCTGGGGGTCCATCAGCCGGTCGATGGCGGCAGAGCCGATGGCGAAGATGATCAACAGCATGAATACCGCATTGGCCATAGCGGCCAGCACCTCGGCCCGCCCCCAGCCGAACGACAATTGGCGATCGGCCGGCCGCCGCGCCAGCATCGCCGCCACAGCGCCCAGCGCCAGAGCCAGACCGTCGGTGGCCATGTGCCCCGCATCGCCGAGTAACGCCAGAGAGCCGGACAGCCAGCCGCCCACCGCCTCCACCACGGCGAAAGCCAGGGTAATTACCAGCCCCCATACCAGCGGGCGCAGGTGGCCGTCACCCTGATGGTGATGTACGTGATCGTGCATGAACTCGCTCCGTGGATTGCGCGACTCGCCGCCCTATGGTCAGCCGCTCACGCCCGCCATAGTCGCGGCGACTGCTCACCTCCCCCAGCCCCGCGCGGGTAAAAATATCGCGTACCGCGGGCGCCTGTTGCCAGCCGTGTTCCACCACCAGCCAGCCATCCGGTGCGAGAAACTCCGGCGCCCCCGCGGCAATCGACTCGATATCCGCGAGGCCGCGCCGGGGCGCGATCAGCGCCGAACGGGGTTCAAAGCGCAAATCACCCCGGCGCAGGTGGGGATCGGCGGCGTCGATATAGGGGGGATTGCTGACAATCAGGTCGAAGGTTTCTGGCGGGACCCGGGCAAACCAGTCACTCTGCACCAGCACCAGGTTCCCGCATCCCAGCGCGTCGCGATTGCGCTCCGCCATCGCCACGGCACTCGCGGATTTGTCCACCGCCAGTATCTGCCAGCCCGGCCTCTCGTGCGCCAGCGCCAGTGCTATGGCGCCGCTACCGGTACCGAGATCCAGGGCCCGGCATTGCGCCTGGGGACTCAGCTCCAGCGCCACTTCCACCAGCAGTTCGGTTTCCGGGCGCGGGATCAGGGTGGAGGCATTCACCTCCAAAGGCAGCGACCAGAATTCCCGCCGACCGGTCAGGTAGGCCACAGGTTCGCCCCCGGCGCGCCGCCGCAGAAGACTGTCGAAGCCGTCCTGCTCCCGGTCCGACAACAGGTATTCCGGCCATGCATAGAGCCAGCTGCGCCCTCTGCCCAGTATGTGGCCCAGCAGCACCTCCAGGTCCAGCCGCGCGCTGTCGCTTTGCGGCAGCTCGGCGGTACGGCGCAGATTGTCGCGGACACTGCCCACCGGCCGGCCCGCGTCAGCCGCCAAGTGCCGCGAGCTGATCCGCCTGGTGCTCGGTGCGCAGCGGATCGATGACTTCGTCCAGCGCGCCCTGCATCACCTCGTCCAGCTTGTACAGAGTCAGGCCGATACGGTGGTCGGTCACCCGCCCCTGCGGGTAGTTGTAGGTACGGATACGCTCGGAGCGGTCGCCGCTGCCCACCAGGTTGCGGCGCGCATCAGAGATTTCCCTGGCCGCGGCGTCCTCCTGCTCACTGGTGAGCCTGGCCTGCAGCAGCGCCATGGCCCTGGCCCGGTTTTTGTGTTGCGAGCGCTCATCCTGGCACTCCACAACAATACCGGTGGGAATATGCGTTAAACGCACCGCCGAATCCGTCTTGTTGACATGCTGGCCACCGGCCCCGGAAGCGCGGTAAGTATCGATACGCAGATCCGCCTTGTTGATCTCGATGGCGTCGCGCTCGTCGGGTTCAGGCATGACCGCGACGGTGCAGGCAGATGTGTGGATACGCCCCTGGGATTCGGTTTCCGGCACCCGCTGCACACGGTGGGCGCCCGATTCAAACTTGAGTCTGGCAAACACATCCTCACCGGCCACGCGGGTGATGATTTCCTTGTAACCGCCGTGCTCACCGGGGTTCTCGCTGAGGATTTCCAGGCGCCAGCCACGCTTTTCCGCGTAACGCGAATACATGCGGAACAGATCCCCGGAAAAGATCGCCGCTTCGTCGCCACCGGTGCCGGCACGGATTTCCAGGAACACGTTTTTGCGGTCGTTGGGATCCCGGGGCAGCAACAGCGCCTGCAGCTCGCGCTCCAGGGGCGCCAGCTGCTCCTCCGCCGCGCGCAACTCCTCCCGCGCCATCTGCCGTATTTCCTCGTCGCGCTCATCGAGCATTTCCCGCGCCGCACCCATATCCTCCTGCAGGCGCTTGTAGCGGCGGTAACACTCGACCACCTCCTCAAGTTCGGAATACTCCCGGGAAAGACCCCGGAACTGCTCCTGGTTGCCAATAATCTCCGCATCGCCGAGCAGCGCCGAGACCTCCTGGTGGCGTTCAACGAGATGATCCAGCTTGTTTAACAGCGATACTTTCATCGGTCCTTCTTACTCTCAGCTTCAGTTCCATCGACGGCATCCAGGCCGACGATTTCCCTGGCGACACGCAACCGTTCCAGATCGCCTTCGGCGGTGGCGCGCCTGATGCTGACTGTGGGTGCGTGAATCAGTTTATTGGTCAGTGAGCGCGCCAACTGCTCCATCAACTGCCGCGGATCGCCGCCCTGGTCCAGTTGCTGTAACACCCGGCGCAGTTCCCCCTCACCGATTTCCTGGGCCCGGCGACGATAGCCGCGAATAGTGTCCACCGCTTCCAGTGAGCGCCGTTCGCGCATAAATTCCCGCGCCGCACCCGCAACGATTTCCTGCGCCGCTTCGGCCGCCTGCTGGCGCATCCTGCGACCCTCGTCAATCACGCCGCGGAGGTCATCCACCGTGTACAAGTAGACGTCGTCCAACTGGCTCACCTGGGGCTCGATATCCCTCGGTACGGCGATATCCACCATAAAGACAGGGCGGTGCCGCCGCTGCTTGAGTGCCGACTCCACCGCACCCTTGCCCAAAATCGGCAGCTGGCTGGCAGTAGAGCTGATAACGATGTCCGCGCGCGGCAGGTGTTCGGGGATATCCGCCAGCAAAATTGCCTCGGCACCGAAGTTCTGCGCCAACAGCTCCGCACGATTGAGGGTTCGGTTGGCGACGATCAAGCGGGTAATGCCCTGCTCCAGCAGGTGGCGCGCGACCAGTTCGATCGTCTCCCCGGCGCCGATCAACAGCGCTGTCTGCTGGCTCAAATCCGTAAAGATCCGCGATGCCAGGGACACTGCGGCATAGGCCACGGAGACCGGGTTTTCGCCGATCGCGGTTTCTGTCCGCACCCGCTTGGCGACGGCGAATACCTGCTGGAATACATTGTGCAGCACCGGGCCGACGCTGCCGCTTTCCCGCGCTACCGAGTAAGCGGACTTGATCTGACCCAGGATCTGCGGCTCCCCCAGAACCATTGAGTCGAGCCCGCAGGCGACGCCCATCATATGCCGCACCGCATTCTCACCGCTATAGGAGTAACAACTCTGCTGCAACTGGTCCAGTGGCAGCCGGTGGTAGCTCGCCAGCCACTGGAGCAGCTGCAGCTCGTCCACAGCGCCGTAGATCTCCGTGCGGTTGCAGGTAGACAGTATTGCCAGCTCGGCACACTGCAGCGCATGTCGCGCATCCGCCAGGGCGCCCGCGACCACTTCCGGGGCAAAAGCAACACGTTCGCGCACCGCAACCGGCGCACTGTCGTGGTTGATTCCCAGAACGAGGATCGGCATAGGACTCCGTCGGTATTGAATTTCTGACTGGGGAGGGCCCACCAACCATAGCAAGGCGGCCGGTGCTCCGGCGCGCATTTTCCCGGCCAGCCGCTGCGCATGCAAGCGCCCGGGACAATCCCTCTGCCGCCAGGCCCCCTGGCAGCTCAACCTGCCGGCCAAATCGCGACTAGAATTATACGGCGGTTGGCGAGAGCGGCACTCTGGCTCACCGGCATAATCCAAGGTTCACCAAACCACAGAAATTGCGCTTGCCGCCCACAACCCGCTAGGCTAACTGCGGCGCCATCGCAACCATGGACAAAAGCCCCTATGCAGTCTGCCAGTATTTCCACAGCCGCCGGCAAAGTTGTCTCCATCCGGCTTGCTGGCGCAGTACTTTCCTTTCTGCTCTCCTCCTGCGCCCCGGTCGGCCAGGCGCCGGCACCGGAAGATACCGCCGTAGCCCCCGCTCCGCCGCCCCCGCAGAATACCAAAGCTGAACCGGCATCCTCGGAGGTAAGGGAGAGACCCTTCCCCATCGAAACTTTGTACACCCTGCTGGTGGCCGAAGTCGCAGGCAGTCGCGAACAATACGACTTGGCACTGGCGAACTATCACCACCAGGCGGAATATACCCGGGATGCGGGTATCGCCGCCCGCGCGACCCGCATAGCGCGCTTTCTCAATGCCCGTCGCGCAGCCCTGAGCTCGGCCAGACTCTGGGCGGAGCTGGAGCCGGACGAAGCGGAAGCACATCTGACCGCGGCCGCAGAACTGACCCTGGCCGGCGACCTGGACTCGGCGCTGGTGCACGCGGAGCGCGCCCTGGAACTGGGTGGAAATGCGCCGCTGCAATCGCTGGCCGCCGCCGCTGTCTCCAACCGCGCCGTGGCCGAACGGGTGATACCAGAGTTTGCCCGCCTGGCGCTGCGGTACCCCGCCAATCCCGAGGCACTCCTGGCCCATGCCATGCTGCTGCGGGCCACGGAGCAATACCAGCCGGCGCTGGCCATAGCCCGCGGGGTGCGGGAACAGCATCCGTTGTTGATGGACGCACCACTGCTGGAGTCCCGTATTCTGGCGGATCAAGGTGACCGGCAACAGGCATTGCGACTGCTGGAGCAGCTGGTCGATCGCTATCCCGACAAAACCCGCCCGCGCCTCCAGTACGCGCGCCTGCTGATTCACGAGGATCTCGATCTGGCCCGGCAGCAGTTCGCCACCCTGGTGAAGCAGCGTCCCGATGATGGCGGCCTGATCCTATCGCTGGCGCTGATTCGCTATGAAACCGGCGACTTGGCCGGATCCAAACCACTGTTTCAGCGACTGCTGCAACTCCAGCAACACCAGTCGGCAGCCCATTTTTATCTGGGCGGTATCGAAGCCAAGAATGACAACGCCCTGGAGGCGGTCAGCCACTATCGGGCGGTCGAACCCGGCAACGATTATCTCAAGGCCATTTCCCGCGGCACCGAACTGCTGGCTGCCGCGGGCCTCGACGACCGCAACAACGACTGGTTCAACGAGCTGCGGGAAGACCACCCGGAGCAGGCGGAGCACTTCTACCTGCTGCAGGCCAACCTGCTGCGCAAGTACGATCGGCACCGGGCGGCGCTGGAGCTGCTCGATCGGGCGCTGGCCAGCCACCCCCAAAGCGGTCGCCTGCTGTACATCCGCGCCCTGGTCAACGAACACCTGGGGTACGATGCCGAATTCGAGCAAGGCATCCGCGGACTGCTGCAAAGGGATCCCGACAACGCCACACTGCTCAACACCCTCGGCTACAAGCTCAGCCAGGACGACGCGCGGCTGGACGAGGCGTCTTCGCTTATCCGGCGCGCCTTCGCGCTGCGCCCGGACGATCCGGCCATTATCGACAGCATGGGGTGGATAGAATACCGTCTCGGCAATTATCCGGCGGCCGTAGAGCATTTGCAGCGGGCGCTGGAAAAATACCCGGACCACGAAATAGCCGCGCATCTCGGCGAGGTTCTGTGGATGCAGGGCAATCGCGAACAGGCAATGGAAGTCTGGCAAAAGGGGCTGCAACTCAATCCCAACAGCCAGTTAATTCCCGCGGCCATCGAGCGTTTACAAATCAAACCAGCAACGGAACAGCATGCCTCGGACAACTGACGAATACCGCCTACAAACCGGCCCTTTCCTGTTTGGCTTAGCCCGCCTCGCGGCACTGACACTGGTGCTCACCGCCTGTGCCGGCAACCAGCCCCAGCAGCCACAACCGCAACCGGAACAGCAACCGCGTGAGACGCCCGGGACCGAAACGCCATCGGTTGCGCAGCTACACCAGTGGACCATCATCGGCAAACTCGGTGTGCGCTCGCCGCGGGACAACGGCAGTGCCAACCTCACCTGGAAACAGCAGTCCGCACCCAATTACCACATTCACCTGAGTGGCCCTCTTGGAGCCGGCGCTACCGTCATCAGCGGCAGCCCCGCCGGCGTCAGCCTGCAACGGGGCAACGAACCCGCCATGCATGCGCGCGATCCCGCCCAACTCACCCTGCAGACACTCGGCTGGCCGCTTCCGGTGGGCGAGATGTTCTACTGGGTGCGCGGACTCGCCGCACCGGGCAGCAAAGCCGATGAACAACGCAACAGCCAGGGACAGCTGTTGAGTTTGCATCAGGCGGGTTGGCGGCTGATTTTTAGCGGCTACCAGGCCATTGGCGCCTACTCGCTGCCGACCCGAATCAAGGCTGAAACCAACCAGGCCGCCGGGCCGGTGAGTGTAACCCTGGTCATCAAGGAATGGCTGCCGAAAGGTTCCTGAGCCGCCTCTGACCGTTTGCCGCAAGCCCTCCCAAGCTTTTCTCAATCCAGGTTTGCAGCGGTCCGCAAACCCTCTATTCGGGTCAGCGGTGCGCCGACACGCCTCACCCGTTAAGATGCGCATTTCAGGTGAACAGAAAGCTTGCACCCGCCATGCCGCAATCCAGTATCCCGACAACAGCTTCTCTGCAACTTCCGGCACCGGCCAAACTCAACCTGCTACTGCGTGTCCTCGGACGCCGGGCCGATGGCTATCACCAGTTGCAAACCCTGTTTCAACTGTTGGACTACGGCGACACACTGGAATTCTTCACCCGCGACGACGACAAAATCTCCATCGATGCGGGCGACCTGGATATTCCACTGGAGAACAACCTCATCTATCGCGCCGCACGCGCCCTGCAACGGCACTGCAACTGCGCGCGCGGTGTGCACATCAAACTGCACAAGGTTCTGCCCCAGGGTGGCGGTATTGGCGGCGGCAGCAGCGACGCGGCCACCACTCTGCTGGGGCTGAATTACCTCTGGCAGTGTGCGCTTTCAGCTGAACGGCTGGCGCAGCTCGGCGGCGAGCTGGGTGCCGATGTGCCGGTATTCATTCACGGGCATACCGCCTGGGCGGAAGGTGTGGGGGAGGTGCTCACGCCGGTGATCACACCAGGGCGCCACTTCCTGGTGGTCGACCCGCGCCACAGCGTCAGCACCGCGGCAGTGTTCCGCCATCCCCGATTGACAAGGGATTCCGCCGCAATTACATTACCGCACCTTCGCAACGGGCACCTGGATACTAACTGGCTGAGGCGCTATACCGGAAACGATTGCCAGGCCCTGGTGGAAAGCCTCTGTCCACAGGTGCGCTCCGCCAGAGAGTGGCTGCAGCAATTTGCCGAAGCGCAATTGACGGGCACCGGGAGCTGTGTTTTCGCCGCTTTTGCATCGCGGCGCGCAGCGGAATCCGCGCTCGCGGAGCTGCCAGAAAAGTGGGGTGGTTTTGTCGCTACTGGCGTGCGGGAATCCCCGCTACAACAGAAGCTCGCGAAGCTGGCGGCCACCAAGTAAAATGGTCGCCGTGGTCTGCTGGGGCGTAGCCAAGCGGTAAGGCAGCGGGTTTTGATCCCGTCATGCGTAGGTTCGAATCCTACCGCCCCAGCCAAATTTTGCCGATCCGCACCACACCCTTCGGCGCCTGTATTGTTGACGGCAACAAAATGACGCTGGCGCACCCCGGCCGGATTGCGCCAACAGGGACATCTACACTTTTCACGTCCACACTCACGTAAAAATCTAAAGGGTACTCGAAGTGGCTGACTTGATGGTCTTTACCGGAAATGCGAACCCGGAACTGGCACAAAAGATTGTCGACCAGATGGCAATCCCAATGGGTGACGCAGTGGTGAAACGCTTCTCCGACGGCGAGATTGCGGTCGAAATCACCGACAATGTGCGCGGCCGCGACGTCTTTGTGGTTCAATCCACCTGCCAGCCCACCAACCGCAACCTGATGGAGTTGATCCTCCTGGTCGACGCATTGCGTCGCGCATCTGCGGGCCGCATCACCGCGGTGGTGCCCTATTTCGGCTACGCGCGCCAGGATCGCCGCGTGCGCTCCCAGCGGGTACCGATTTCCGCCAAAGTCGTGGCGGACATGATGGTCAGTGTCGGCATTGACCGGGTGCTGACTGTCGACCTCCACGCCGAACAGATTCAGGGCTTCTTCGACGTACCGGTAGACAACGTCTACGGCTCCTCAGTACTGCTGGACGACATCGAGCGCCAGAGCTATGGCGATCTGGTGGTGGTATCCCCGGATATCGGCGGTGTCGTGCGCGCCCGCGCGGTAGCCAAAAGCCTCGACTGCGACCTCGCCATCATCGACAAACGCCGCCCCGCGGCCAATGTGGCCGAAGTCATGAATATTATTGGCGAGGTCAACGGCCGCACCTGCCTGCTGGTGGACGACATGGTGGACACCGCCGGCACCCTCTGCAACGCCGCCAGCGCATTGAAGGAATGCGGTGCGCAAAAAGTGGTCGCTTACTGCACCCACCCGGTACTGTCCGGCAAAGCCATCGACAACCTCAACAACTCCGTATTGGACGAACTGGTGGTGACCGATTCCATCCCCCTGGGTGACAAAATGGAAAGAGCCCCCAAAATCCGGCAGCTGACGCTGTCCGCGATGCTGGCGGAGTCGGTGCGCCGCATCAGCAACGAGGAATCCCTCTCCGCCATGTTCCGCTAGCGGGGCCGCCACCGCACTCTCCCCCACCCCCGGCCGGGCCCAGCCACTGGCGCCCGTCGGCCTATTACCTTAGAATACGCGCCCGCCCGGCAATGCCGGGCGTTTACTATTGGCTTCGGGGAATCCCCGGCCAGTTTTCGACAACGCCAGAGCGGTCCGGTCGCAGGTCGCTCTGGGCAGACGATTCGAGGTTTAACCCATGTCTGACATTAAATTGAACGCCAACGCCCGCAGCGATGAAGGGAAAGGTGCGAGCCGCCGCCTGCGTCGCCTGGAGGGCCGTGTCCCCGCCATCGTATACGGTGGCAGGGCCAAGCCGACTGCCATCTCCCTGCTGAGCAAGGACCTGTTTAAAGCCCTGGAAGACGAGACCTTCTTTTCCTCCGTACTGACCATCAGCATCGAGGGTGGCAAGGAAGAAAAAGTGATCCTGCGCGACCTGCAGCGCCACCCGGCCAAGCAGATACTGCTGCACGCGGATTTCCAGCGGGTCTCCGCCAACACCAAGGTGCACATCAAGGTTCCACTGCACTTTTTGAACGAAGAATCCTGCCTGGGTGTAAAGGCTGGCGGTATCGTCTCCCACACCCTGAACGAACTGGAGATCAGCGCGCCGGCTTCCAAGCTGCCCGAGTTCATCGAAGTGGACCTGGCGAATCTGGAGATCGATGGCAACATCCACATCTCTGACATCAAGCTGCCCTCCGGGGTCGTGTCTGTGGACCTGAGCCACGGCGAAGACCACGACCTGGTGGTTGCGTCCGTACACAAGCCGCGCGGCGCTGTCGAAGCGACAGACGAGGCAGCTGAAGGCGAAACCGAGGAAGAGTAACCCCCTTGTCGACAGCACCGGATACGCCAATCCAACTGATCGTAGGGCTGGGCAATCCCGGTCCGGAATATGACCGGACCCGCCACAACGCCGGTGCCGACTTTGTCGCCGAGCTGGCGCGCCACCACGGCGCCCAGCTCGCACAGGACAGCAAGTATCGGGGGTTCTGCGGCCGGATACATATGGGTGGGCGGGACATCCGCCTGCTGATTCCAACCACCTACATGAACCGCAGTGGCCAATCGGTTGCACCGCTGGCGAACTTTTTCAAGATCCCCATCGAAGCCATTCTCGTCGCCCACGATGAACTGGACCTGCCCCCCGGTACCGCGCGTTTCAAATCCGGCGGCGGCCACGGCGGTCACAATGGGCTGCGGAGCATCATCTCCTCGCTGGGCAACAACCGCGACTTCATGCGCCTCCGCCTCGGTATCGGCCACCCGGGCAACGCCCGCGACGTGGTTAATTTTGTGCTGCAGCGCGCCCCTCAAGCAGAACAACAGCTGCTGGCGGAGTCCATCGATCGCGCGGTCGATATCCTGGCCACCGCAGCGGCCGGAGACTGGGGCGCGGCCATGAAGGCACTGCACTCAGCCAAGGCAACTGCGAAGTAGGCCCGGCGGGAACACTTCACCAAACACAAGTCAGTGGGTGCGCAATGCCCGCCCATTAGCGAAAGCAAACAGGAACCAGACCATGGGTTTTACTTGCGGTATCGTCGGCCTGCCCAACGTAGGCAAATCCACCCTGTTCAATGCGCTCACCAAGGCGGGTATCGATGCGGAGAACTTCCCTTTCTGCACTATCGAACCCAACGCCGGTGTAGTGCCAGTGCCGGACCCGCGCCTCGACAAACTGGCGGAGATAGTCAAACCGCAGAAGCTGATTCCCACCACCATGGAATTCACCGACATTGCGGGCCTGGTGGCCGGCGCGTCCAAGGGCGAGGGCCTGGGCAACAAGTTCCTGGCCAACATCCGCGAAACCGACGCCATCGCCCATGTAGTGCGCTGCTTCGAGGATGACAATGTCATCCACGTCGCCAATCAGGTGCACCCTGCGGCCGACATAGAGGTCATCAATACGGAACTGGCTCTGGCGGACCTGGATACCGTGGAGCGGGCACTGCAACGCTTTACCCGTGCCGCCAAGGGACAGGACAAGCACGCCATCAAGATGAAGGCCCTGCTGGAGGAAATATTGCCGCACCTGAACGAGGCCAGGCCGCTGCGCTCCTTCGGCCTGGATGCGGACCAGTTGGCAGACCTGCGGGAACTGAGCCTGCTGACGGTCAAGCCCACCATGTATATCGCCAATGTGGATGAGGACGGCTTTGACAACAATCCGCACCTGGACTCGGTCAGCGCTATCGCCGCGGAGGAAAATGCCGTAGTCGTACCCATCTGCAACAAACTGGAAGCGGAAATTGCCGAGCTGGAAGACGAGGAAAAGCAGGAGTTCCTCGATGAGTTGGGCATGGAGGAACCCGGCCTCAATCGCGTTATCCGCGCCGGTTACCAGTTGCTTGGCCTACACACCTACTTCACTGCCGGCCCAAAGGAGGTTCGCGCCTGGACAGTGCCCCTTGGCGCCACCGCACCTCAGGCTGCAGGCAAGATTCACACCGACTTTGAGCATGGTTTTATCCGCGCTGAAATCGTAAGCTACGCCGACTTTGTGGCCCACAATGGGGAATCCGGAGCCAAGGAAGCGGGCAAGTGGCGACTGGAAGGCAAAGACTATGTGGTCGCCGACGGCGACGTGATCCATTTCCGCTTCAACGTCTGAAGTATTTTCCAGAGCCCCGGCCGGCAGTGACAGTGCCGGCCATTTGCCCCGGCACTCAAATACGCCGACGGCGGTCTCAGATGCCAGAGTTACCCCCCGATAGGCACCAGGACACATAACAGAGGGCGAGTCTCACGTGAATGAATCCAATTGGCGTATCGGCCTGCCACTCGCCCTCATCACCGCCTTTATGTGGGCCCTGCTGCCCATCGCTCTGAAAGGCCTGATCGACACCATCAGCGCCGCCACTGCCACCTGGTATCGGTTTGTGGGGGCCGCATTACTGGCTGGCACCTACTACGCCTGGACCCGGCAACTGAATTTGAGCCAGCTGCTGCGCAGACCCTTGCTGCCTTTCACCGCCATCGCCGTAGCCGGCCTCTTGTGCAACTATTTGACCTATGCCACCGGCCTGCACTTCATCACACCCGGGGCGGCCCAGGTAGTCATTCAGCTGGCGCCACTGCTGCTGATGGTTTCCAGCGTATTGTGGCTGGGGGAACACTTCTCCCCGCGCCAGTGGCTGGGCGTAATCATGGTCACCGGCGGCCTGCTCCTGTTTTTCAACCAGCGCCTGCCGGAACTGTTCAGTGGCGCCAACACTGACTACCTGCTGGGGCTGGGGCTCATAGTGGTCGCAGCCCTGGGCTGGGCCGCCTACGGCTTCTTTCAGAAAAAGATCCTCGCCCAGGCCAGGCCCCAGGATCTGCTGGTTCTGATTTATCTCGCCGGCACCCTCTGCTTTCTGCCATTGGCGGAGCCCCTCAGCGTTAGCGCACTGGATGGACCCAGCCGGATTTTACTGCTGTTCCTCACTGCCAACACCCTGATTGCCTACGGCGCCTTCAGCAAAGCCCTGACGGTTTGGGAGGCCTCGCGAGTGAGCGCCACGCTCGCCCTGATACCCCTGCTGACACTGGGGTTGAGCACAGTGATCGGTGCTCTCTGGCCCGGGTACATAGAAGTAGAGCCACTAAACTGGATCAGCTGGCTGGGGGCAGCACTCGTGGTTTGCGGCTCCCTGTTTGCCGCCATAGGCCGGGGCCGATAGGAACCCCACGAGGGCCGCAATCGAATCCCTCAGTCAAGCTAACTTACTGAATTAGCAGCGAAAACAAGGGGTTGACAGCCCCGGCCCGGCACCTGATAATGCGCGCCCTCGGTCAGCCGCAACGACCAATGGCAAGGTAGCTCAGCCGGTTAGAGCGCAGCACTCATAATGCTGAGGTCGGGAGTTCAAGTCTCCCCCTTGCTACCATTTTCTTTTCCAGTCGGGAGCAAACTGTTCTCGGCAAAGATACTGGGGCGTAGCCAAGCGGTAAGGCAGCGGGTTTTGATCCCGTCATGCGTAGGTTCGAATCCTACCGCCCCAGCCATATCACCAAGTCTCTATTTAGGGTGCCAGAGTCCAGGCTTGCCAATGACAGGACGGCAAACCCCTCTCGTAGAGCTGCTTGAGTTGGACCGGGCAAGCACCCAGTACCTCCCCACCAGAAAGTACCTTGCAGCAAGCTGGCACAAGGTGCGGATACAAGCTCTAGGAACTGGAAATATGCCGCTGGGGCACGCTGCGCAGATAAAACTCCACCTGAGGCTGGCAGGGTAATTAGAATAGAGGAAACGCAACCCTCAAACCCACTGTTGCACAGCCCCGCAGACTCGGGACTGTCGAGTAGCTGCCGATTGTCATCGACAGTGCCGCCAGAACCACCTGTGTGCTTCTCGATGAAACAGTCGGCAACCAAACAGCTCCTCCAGGATCTATCTGATTGCCGCTTCTCCCCACCAGAGACTTATTTCGCCCCAGGCTAGGCCGCTCAAATATAACCCGGGACCCTCAATGGTTAAGCAGCCTCAGGCATTATTGGTCGCGTGCATTTTGGCCAGACGGGTCAGCTGATGCATGGAGCTGAGCTGACAGTAGAGCGGCGGCAGGAAGCCTCGCTTGTGGAAATCAGCAAAGTCGTCCGCAGATAGCTCGTTCAACTTTTTTTCATTAACCATATGCAGGCCGTTCAAGTTGATCTTCTCGGCACCGGCGGTAACGGTGACAGTCTGCTCCATCAACAGGTCCTTCTCCACCAATACCTGTACAAACGCACGGGTCATCTGGTCGCTTTCCAAATAGCCCACCAGGCTCTCTTTTTTGGCCTTGAGGTATTCAGATTCACTCCCCTCTTCCGTAAACAGTGGATTACCTTCCTCCTCATTCACCAGCGGGCTGTTTTCGATGATACCAACCATCAGCTGACCCTCTTCCTTGCCACTTGGAGCGAGCAAAAATGGGTGGTTGCGAATACTGGCGGGCAGGAAAACACCCTGCCAATTACCATCGGCATCGAGGAAAAGGTTTTCACCTACCTTGAGGCCTAACAGGGCAACAGCCTGATACTGTTCAGATTCCGAGTTCTTGACAAAAACAATCGGATATTCAGCCCCCAGACGAGTCATCTCGTGTGCGGTCACTGGTACCATATGTGCCTTTTTGACGTGATCAAAGCCCCCCAGCTCGCGAACTTTCAGCTTGTGGTGGGCTTCTTTACTCAAGGGGACAATCTTTGGGGCTTCGTTATCGGTCATACAACACCATCAGGTCAGTTGGTTATTCTGGTTTAGCGAATCCGACAGTATATTTTCCGCACAGGAAAAGGGAAGCACTAACCGCAGCTTTCGCGCAAACCAACTTAAACCGGCTTTTGACGAAACCCCGTAGAGGTTAAAATATACACGCTTGTGACCGATTAGTCATATTGCGGGAAATCCGTACCGGTACACCTTCTCCACCAGCTCCCGCTGCAATGGCAACTCCCCGGCAAGCCTCTCGTTCAACTGCCGAACTTCCTTGAAGTGGCTTCTCGCCAATGCCTCATCCCCGAAAGCGCTCCGGTTCATGGTCAGGTCGGTACTAAAACCCATACCGTAGAGAACAAAAAGGTAGTTATCCAGGACGAAGGGTTCGAACGCATGATCGAAGTCAAACCTGCTTGGCGGGTGGAAGCGCCAGTACTCCAACCGCTCTCTGAGGCTTTCCGGCACTGTCGCCGGGTCACGGTTATCGATCCAATACTGTGTGTCGCACCGCCGGGAAATACAATAATGTAGTTTTATGAAATCAACCGTTTTGTCCCAACGGTACGCAAATATCTTATTGTACTTTTTCTCTACCAGAGGCATTGCCTCCCGCACCCGGGGAAACTGTTCCGCCAGCATATTAGCCCCCGCCTCAATCAGAAAAATAGCGGATGCTTCCAATGGCTCTATAAAAGCTGCGGACATTCCCAGTGCGACACAGTTGTTCTTCCAGAACTGACGGCGATAGCCCAAAGAAAAATTTATCTTGCGTACACCCAACGTTTTGCCCCGGGGCCCGATATATTCACGCAATATCCGCTCCGCTTCATCGCGCTCGCAATGACCGCTACTGTATACCATCCCCACGCCCCGCCGCGCATGAAGACCGATATCCCAGGTCCAGCCAATACTGTGGGCCGTGGCAATTGTATGCGTCGCTATCGGCGCATCCTCGGATTCATAGGGAACCTGGACTGCAAGCGCAGTGTCGTTAAACACCGTATCCCGGATCGACTTCCACCCTACACCCAGTGCTTCACCCAGCAGCAGCGCCCGCGAGCCACTGCAATCCACAAAAAAATCCGCTTCCAGTTCCGGAAATTGTGCGTGGTCTGTCGCCACACCCTCAATAAATCCATCGTGCCCGACTTTTACCTGGGTTACATTGGCGCGAATATGGCGCACGCCCAGATTTTCTGTGCAGTGGCGGGTCAGAAATGACGCAAATTTGTGAGCATCCAGGTGATATGAATAATTCTGAATGGCCATATAGGCGGGAGTGGTGATCTTCTTGGGGGCGAGGCCATTGCGACAGGTAAACACCTGGCTTGCCGAAGCTTCATCATAAGCATTGCCACCTGCTTCTCCCAGCAACCAGTAGGGTGCCAGGTTAAACTCGTGGGCCGAATGAAAAACAGCACTGAGGGGATGAAAGTAGCCGTGTCGGCCGACCTGCTCCGGATTATCCCTCCAGTTAATGAACTCCGAGCCCTGCTTGAAGGTCGCTTCGCACTCGCGCATGAAAGCACCTTCATCAACCCCTATAGTCTGCAGGGTCGTCCGCATCGTCGGCCAGGTACCCTCACCCACGCCCATTATCGGCACAGTGGGTGACTCCACCAGAGTAATTTTCACCGCATCCTGGCCACGGACATTGAGCCGGGCAGCCAAGATCCCCGCCACAAGCCAGCCGGCTGTACCACCCCCGACGATCAATATTTCATCTGTTCGCCGTTGCATCTGCCCCCCTTCGCGACTTGCCTGCCCAGTGTCATTTTATCTATTCTCCTTGTGGTGAATCAGCGATTGCACCATACCGGTAGATACAACAAGTGCGTAAATTACGGGCAGCAATGCCTTGCGGCGTAACTCCAGAAAGTCCGCATCCGGCAAATCATTCAAACGGCTTTCGTCAATAACATAGAATCCGGTCAGATCATACGGTTCTTCACCACTTAACTGCACCGTCAGCCGGCGAGGAGTTAGCAGCTGCTTCTCTATTAAAAGGTCAATCAAGTGCCCTGTACCACGCATACGGCGCTCAGTTTCGAGCAGCGCTTTTGAGCGATTCTGCAAAAACTCGGTTTGATCGCCCCCATCAGTAAATAATCGCTCCCCCCCAGGTTCTGCAAAACCAGGGGCCTCTTCATCAATGCAAACCAGCGCCTGCTCTCCATTGTCTGGATTTGCAATCAACACAAATGGATAATCTTTCACCTGCCGAGGAATATAGGCTCCCCCCCAATCTTCCATTTCAGCAAACAGATTTTCACCAGGTCGCAACCCTGTTAGGACTACCAGGTTAAACTGCCCGGTAGAGGAGTCCTTGACAAAAAGAACCGGATAACTCCGGCTGGCTTGTAAAACTTCATGAAGGGTCAGGGGAAGTATATGGCTCTTATCCGCGTGCGGAAAGGCGGGATCCAAACGCAAAGTCAATTCCCGGTGGTCCGCCTTATTTAGGGGCTTGATACGAGCCATGAATTTTTCTCCTGAATTATCAGATTTTTGGCATTCCAAAACGAATCACTTTCTCTACCAGTGTTCTGTGGTCGGGGAGTTCATTCGCCAGGGCGGCTTTGATCTCACTCACTTGATTTAGACGCCTTACTGCCTCCTCCTCGAAAGCAAGGCGCTGAGTTTCTACCTGATATCCACTGGCTTGCATTCCATAGAGTACATGCTGGTAGCTTTCCTGAGGGAAGGGCTCAAAGGTACTGCTGAACTGATACTTGCTGACGCCGTGGCTACGCCAGTAGGCCAGATCGTCAGACAGGGATGCCGGTATTGTTTCCGGGAGCCGGTTATCCTGCCAGAATTTTCCGGTTCGTTCAGAAAGTACATAATGCATTTTGATAAAGTCGATAGTCCTTTTCCATCGAAAACTCATGGACTGATTGAACACTTTGCGCACGTACGGCATATCTCCGCGAGTTCGGGGCAACATCTCCGCCAGCATATTCGCGGCCGCCTCAACCAAAAAGATGGCGGATGCCTCAAGGGGCTCGACGAAAGCTGCCGACAGACCAATTGCCAAGCAGTTGTTGTGCCAAAATTGCTTCCGGTAACCAATATTCATGCGAATGGTACGGGACTCCAGTTCCCTCACATCCACCACACCTGTGTCGACCAGATATTTGCGTAACGTCGCTTCTGCCTCGTCATCACTCACATGTGCCGACGAAAAAACATGTCCCGTGCCACGCCGGTTCTGTAACGAGATATCCCAGATCCAGCCGGCATCCTGCGCTGTGGATTTGGTAAAGCAGGGAATAGGGGCATCATCACTGGAATAAGGGGCTTGAATCGCTATGGCGGAATCTGTCAACAGAATATCGTTTATCGATTCGAAACCGATTCCGCACGCCTTACCCAGCAACAGGCTGCGAAAGCCGCTGCAGTCGACAAACAGATCCCCCTCAATCTCACGGCCATCCGATAATTGGAGCGCGGCTATATCTCCATTTTCCGCCCACCGAACCCCATGGAAGTTCCCCTCACAGTGTTTCACGCCAAGCCGTTCAACAGCGTGTTTGGCGAGAAATTTTGAAAAAGACCCCGCATCCAGATGATAGGCGTAACTGATCAGCCCATCGTACTGACGAGTCGTGACTTGCTTCGGCGCAAGTCCTAACTCGCAGACGTGAGCCTGAGCGCTGACCGCATCTGCATAGGCTTTTTCTCCGGCCAGGCCCGCCAACCAATAAGGTGCCAGATTAAAATCGGCAGGATCAAAAATTGAACCAAATAAATGATAGTAATGCCGGTCAGTACCACTAGCATCAGCCCGCCAATTTACAAAGCGCGTCCCCTGCTTGAAGGTAGCCCTGCACTCGCGCAGGAAGTCACCCTCATCAATTCCAAGCTCTGCCAGGGTCTTACGCATCGTTGGCCAAGTACCCTCACCAACGCCGATAATCGGAATATCGAGAGACTCTACCAATGTCACCTTATAATTGGTGCTATTAGAAAGACTGAGCTGTCGGGCAAGCTTGGCGGCAGTTATCCAGCCTGCGGTGCCCCCTCCGAGAATTACTATTGATCTAACTTTGCTTTGATTTACGTCCACCCTGCACCTCTGGGGGCTTTATTCTGATTATTTGCGATGGATTTTCCCCGTTTTCTGCATGCCCGGCAACCTGAAACAGAGAAAGGAAGGCCCCAGCCTTCCTTTTTTCTGCTACTGCGGGCACAGGTTACCGTCCCTTTGACTATTTTTCCCTACAGACGATAACTGGCTTTCAGGAAGTAGCGTGTACCATTGTCGTTAGATACACGCAGGGTTCCCAGACCATCTCCATGTAGTTCGCGAGTGACCTCACCCAGTAGATTTACACCTTCCAGGCTGATATCGAGGTTTTCCAATACATGCCAAGTCAGTGAACCATCCAGAAAAGCCTGATCAGCAAACACACTGCTACCGCCAATACCCAGGCCCTCAGCAAGAAACTCGTCCCGATAGGTATAGGCCAGACGCGCGGACAAAAAATCGTTCTCGTAGTAACCGGTCAGGTTATACGAGTTCTTGGAAGTGCCCGGCAGATCGATGGAGTTACCGCTGGCATCTTCACCTTCCCCTTCTACATATGTGTAGTTGGCGACCACGCCGAATTCATTGAAGTTCTGCTGGTATTGTAATTCAAGACCCTGCAATTTGCCGCCACGCCCCTGAGTCGGTACGCCCACCTGCCAAGTACTGCCATTGATCTCCATTGGCACCGTGGACTGCACTACAAAAGACTGGATATCTTTGGAAAAGACCGTCGCCGAAGCCAGTGCCTCCTCTGAAAAATACCACTCCAACCCAATGTCGGTCTGCGTCGCTCGGAACGGATCGATTTCGATGTTTCCTGAGTTAGCCTGCTGAGTGACAATACTGCTGATGCTGATCACTGGCGTCAGCTGCGAGTAGCCAGGGCGACTCATCACACGCGCAGCAGACATCCGCATGATCACGTCTTCGGATATGTCAATCGCCAGGTTCATGCTAGGCAGCCAATCGGAGTAGTCCGCCCGAAGGGATTCCTTGCCCTCCTCATAGACAGCCACCGTCACTTCCTCGTCATCAATCATCCGAGTTTCAGGATGGAACCTGTGGCGGGTACCAGTCACGTCAGTGCCGACGTAGCGCACACCGACGTTACCGCGATAGCTTTCACCTTCAAAGTCGGCCTGCACGTATAAAGCGGTGATGTCTTCTTCCACCTCGCCCCACGCGGCCCGGTCGAAGCCATTAAAAAAATTCAGGCCATTATCCGTAGCAGTGGAATTTTCATCGACGTAGGCTTTATATGCGTCGGCATCGAGGCGGACGAAGGAGGTAAAGGAACCGAACAGGCCCTCACCGGAATGCTTGATAGTACCATCGGCGAATTCCTCCAAACTGTCGATGCCGGACAGGTCAGCATCACGTGAGTACGAGGAGGTGGTAAAGGCGTGCTGACGTATTTTCAAGCCGGTTTTGAATCTGCTGATGGCACCCCACTCCACGTCAAAGCCGAAGTCTACTTGACCATAGGTTTCTTCATCAGTCAGGTCCAGCGAGTTGACACCGCCCCAAACAAACTTTTGCCAGCTCGGATCCGCTGGATCGACACCTTGCGGAGCGATCATCATGCCGCTGGTACCGTCAAAATTGTAGTCGATGGTGATGCCTTCGGCTGCGAGAGCGTTGGTTCCCCAGCCACCATTGTAGTTGCCGCCGTTACCCCCATTGGCCTGGGTCATACCTAGAGCGCCATGCACGGTATAGCTATCCCCTTGAAAATCACCGGTGAAACTGACCACTTCGGAATCCATTACCGCATTGCGGCTGTTGGTGTCCTGCACCAACCAGAAGTTGTCTGTAGCGGTACCGATAGTCGGGTAGCCACCCGGTGTTGTACGGGAACCGGATGCTGCGGTGATGACTGAATCCGGGTTGGGAATAACCAGGAAGTTTTGATTGGTGTTTTCCGCATCAATTTCCGTGGCGAAATAGTGCAGGCCAAGTTCAAGGCTGTCGCTAGGGCGGAACTGCGCGGTAATATCAAACGCTTCGCGTACGCGGTCCTGATTGAACTCGGCGATACCCGCTCCCGCCCAGCCTTCTTCCCAATAGTTTTCTCCTTTGTGCGCGCGACCAATGGTTTCCACACGAGAAACTGCGGCCAAAACACCGAAGGTTTCAGCGTCATTTTTCCAGCTGGCCAAGCTACTGAGACCCAAGCCCACATCTTCGTCGTCTATGGTGTTGGTCATCATCTCAGAAGACGCATACACAGTCAGAGGATCAAGCTCAAGGGGCTTGCGGGTATTGACCACCACGGTGCCACCAACACCACCTTCATCCTGGGAGGCCACCGGCGATTTATAAACTTCAACACTGGATACCATCTCAGATGGCATCAGATCCATGTTGAAGCTGCGTTTGTTCGCCTGCTGAGAGAACCAACCAGTGGAAGCAACGAACTGTCCGTTCAACAAAACCTGAGTCAACTCCGGATTGGTACCACGAATGGAGACCTCGTTGCCCTCACCGGTAAAGCCGCGGTTGATAGATACACCGGACACACGCTGCAGGGATTCCGCAATATTCTTGTCCGGAAACTTGCCGATATCTTCGGCCGATATTGCATCAACTACAGCATTGGCATCACGCTTGGTATTGAGGGCGGACTGGAGCGCACCGCGAATGCCGACCACTGTGATTTCTTCCAAAGCCTCGTCGGGCTGAGCGGTTGCCAGCGGCACCATCAGGCCACCACTAAGCACCGCCGCGCTGACAGACAACGCGAGTTTATTGCGCTTATACATCGTGTTTCCCTTCCTTTCTTATTGATATAAAAGGTTTATTTGGATTTTTTACCTTGCACTGCCAAATGATAGCGCTGTCATAAAAAGATGATAGCGCTGTCATCTAACTGAAAACCATACACAGAAAAAAATCAAAAAGCTACCGCTTTGCGAGGAAATAGCACTTTGGAAACAGCGATTTGCGATTACTTCGGCTTCACCCGCGACATAAAAGGGTCAAGAGCCGACACAAGCAACTGAAATCATTTATATATCTTTTATGAAGAAAAAAATGAAAATTAATTTATGGCATAAAAGTCAAAATAATCGAGCTGCTTTTCATTCTTAAGGCATAATCATTGAGGTACCGGGAGTTTACCCGGGCTGCGCAGGCAGACCCATGGCCTCTATGTAATCAGTAACTTTGTGATTCTGGCGTCCATTTGATAACCCTCGGTACCCTGTCGAAATTTCTCATGGGACGATCAGTTGAACACTCCCATTTAACGCGCCGACCAGCTGATAGGTCCATACCACGCCTGCTGGACACCTCCAGCGTTGTCGCTATCCGTCATAATAGCAATCGCTTTGATCTCGTCGATATCTTTGTTAAAAAAGCGCTTGAAATCAGCGACCACATCGCGACGCTGTTGATGCCACTGGCCATCATTGCCTGTCTGTAATACCACCATTTGAGCATTTTTTGGCACAAAGGGATTGCGCCAGCTCTCGCCTATGGCTTCCTGACTGCTCCAAATGTAATTCAGGGCAATTGTTTGCCAGGGAAATGGCCCGGTCTTTGCGACCACATAAACCCTAGCGGCAAAATCATCTCCATGTTTTAACCGTTCCTGGCTGTTCTGCTTGGGCAGGGCCCGCCACTGCCACTGCAAAATTGGTTTCTTACTAACATCAAAGTCTTTTTCAAAAAACAAACCCGAAGCACTGTTATCCGCCTTGGCAGCGACCACTGCCATGTCTTGCTGTTCGTCCAGCCGATACTGTGTTTCGCCTACAAAACTGCGATCTTCCCAGTTAACTATCTGCTGTGCATCGTATTCTTCTGCCATCGCCAAAGGCCCAAATGTCATCGTTGCCATCAGGGCAAAAATTGTTCTTTTCATCAGCTTCCTCTTACTACTAACGTCCACAAAAAAAGCCCACAGCTCACTATTTAACCAGCACTCATTTCGTACAGCTGTCAACAATTGACAGGCTCAAGCCTTTCGCCAGCTGTTTCACATTGCCATATCAGCCCTCGCTGGCCAGTTCCAGATGTTAAATGGCACTATTCCAGTGTTTGGCAGGTAACGATGGATAAAGTTTCACCCGGAATGGATTGGGGAAAAGCCTGTATTGTGCGGTAGACGAAATGCCGCAGAAGCAAATTATTGCGACCAGAAGAGGAGTTAAAGTCACACGCTATAAATACACAACCTATTTTTCTAAGCCTTTTTTCAATAGTTGGTATATGGTTTCCGCTAACACAAGAAGTCCAGCAGTTATGCGGTAAGGTGGGACTCTAATTGGAGCAACAACCGGTTCTATAGATTGCTTCCTACCACAAGTATAAGATTCCAAGGATGCTATTTTGGAGAGTGCTAAAGGGAGGGCCAAAGCCCCTCCCGCAAACACTTAGGGACGAAGTTGGCGTACCGGGATTGCACGACAAGTTCACTCAACTTCCTTGATCCGCATTGAGCTGGTGTGCCCACCCGCATTGAGCCGCTCTCCCTGGGTGATCAATACACGCTGACCTTTCTGCAATTCAATATGGGAGCCCAATACCTGGATGATCGACTCGGTCAGATGCCCGAGTGGCACCGACGCTGGATCAAAGTCTCCGGGTTCCACACCGCGTAGCAGCACCAGCTGGCGCGCCACGCGCGGGTGGCGGGTCAGAGCATAGATAGGCAGACGAGTAGAGGCTCTGGACATGATGCGTGGCGTGCGCCCGGATTCGGTCAGTGCCACCACGGCACAGAGGTTTTCCACCCTCGCGGCCACGTCGATTGCGGCCTGGGCAATAACTGTGTCGATACGGTCAGAGGCGCTCTGCTGCGCTGCCGGTCGCGCGACACTACCCAGATATCCTTCCGCACCTACAATGACTTCACTCATGGATTCCACTGCCGCCACGGGGAATTCACCCGCGGCCGTTTCAGCAGACAGCATCACTGCATCGGTACCATCGAGCACGGCGTTGGCCACATCCATCACCTCCGCACGGGTAGGGGTGGGGCTGGTGATCATGGACTCCATCATCTGGGTCGCGGTAATCACACCCCGGTCCAGCGCATTGGCACGATTGATGAGTTTTTTCTGCACCCCGATCAGCGCTGCGTCGCCTATCTCTACACCCAGATCACCACGGGCCACCATGATCGCATCGGAGGCGAGTATCAGGCTGTCCATCTGGGCATCGTCGCGAACCGCTTCCGCCCGCTCGATCTTTGCAACTATGGCCGCCTGGCTTCCCACCTGGCGCAGGGCGGCGCGCGCAGTATCGAGATCTTCCGCGCTGCGCGGAAAACTCACCGCGAGAAAATCCACATCCAATTCCGCCGCCAATTGGATATCCCTGTAGTCCTTGTCGGTCAGGGCAGACGCGGAGAGGCCGCCACCGAGCAAATTGATACCTTTGTTGTCGGACAACTGGCCACCCTGCAGTACACGACAAAAAAGCTTGTCCGCGGTCTTGCCGGTAACTTCCAGCCGGATTTTGCCGTCGTCCAGCAACAGAAGATTACCGGCCTGGCAGTCGTCCACCAGGCTCGGGTAATCGACCCCGACACGCTGCTCATCCCCGCCCTCGGGCGGACAGTTGAGATCCAAAGTGAACTCACTGTCATTTTCCAGCCAGATACTGCCCTCGGCAAAGCGGGCGATGCGGATCTTTGGTCCCTGTAAATCCCCCAGCACGGCGATCAGCTTGCCCTGGGCAGCGGCGGCCCGGCGCACTTCCTCGACCCGGCGGCGATGGTCCCCGGCTTCACCGTGGGAAAAATTGAGCCGCACTATGTTCACGCCGGCCCTGACCATTTCCTCTATGACTCTCGGTTTGTCGGTGCCCGGTCCCAGGGTTGCTACGATTTTTGTATGTCGAATCATAATTACGCGGTTTCCGCCATTTGCTCTTGCGCTTGCAGCACTTCCGCCATGGCCAGACTGGTGTCGAGCATGCGGTGCGAAAAGCCCCATTCATTGTCGTACCAGGCCATCACCTTGACCAGGTTGCCGTTGACGCGGGTGTGATTGGCGTCAAAGTGGCTGGATGCGGTGGTGTGATTGAAATCCACCGACACCAGGGGCTGGGCACAGTAAGTTAACACGCCGCGGCTGTCCTGTGCCGCTTTTCGCAGGATACTGTTGACTTCATCAACGCTGGTTTCACGGCCGACCACAAACTGGCAATCAACCAGTGACACATTGCTCACGGGCACCCTCACTGCCATCCCGTCCAGTCTGCCCTTGAGTTCCGGCAATACCAGCCCCACTGCTGCTGCGGCACCGGTTTTGGTGGGAATCATATTGTCCGCCGCGGCCCGCGCGCGATAGATATCGGCATGCACCGCATCCTGCGTATTTTGGTCGTTGGTGTAGGCGTGCACTGTGGTCATGAAGCCGCGCTCAATCTCCAGTGCAGCATGCAGGGCCCGGGCCACCGGCGCCAGGCAATTGGTGGTACAGGAGGCATTGGAAACGATATTGTGACCGGGCTTGAGCTTGTCTTCGTTCACCCCATAGACCACGGTCAGATCTGCATCCCTGGATGGCGCAGAAATCAGAACCGCACGCGCGCCTGCGGCCAGGTGTGCGGACGCCGCCTCCCGGTCGGTAAAGCGGCCGGTGCACTCAAGCACCAGATCGACATCCAGTTTGTCCCAGGGTAATTTGCTGGGGTCCCGCTCCCGACAGACCTGTACCCGGTCGCCGTCGATCACCAGTGCATCCCCTTCCACTGACACCGGCGTATTGAATCGTCCATGCACAGTATCGAAGCGCGTCAAATGCGCGTTGGCCTCCACCGGAGCGAGATCATTGATGGCCACCAGACAGATACGATCCGTGTAGGCGGATTCGTAAATCGCGCGGGTAACATTGCGACCGATGCGGCCATAGCCATTGATGGCAATCCTCAGTTTCATTGCGGGAGCCTCTGTATTTTTACCTTCATCTTAAATTAGCGGTATATGTCGACTAGTTTGCACTGCCACCGGACTCAAGCCTTACGGTTGTGCAAGGGCCTTTGCCTGCGCGGCCAGACGGGTGATTTCCGCCCAGTTTTTCTCCTCTACCAATCTGGGATTCGCCATCCAGGAGCCGCCGACGCAAACGACATTGCCCAGGCGCAGGTAGTCCGGGGCATTAGCTGGGCCTATACCGCCGGTAGGGCAGAAGTTTACCTGTGGCAGAGGGCCGGCCATGGACTTCAACATCGCAGCGCCACCGGCGGCTTCGGCGGGAAAGAACTTCTGGTAGCGATAGCCACGTTCGAGCAACTCCATCACCTGGGAAGGGCTGGTGCCCCCTGGCAGCAGCGGTATCTCGGCCGTTTCGGCCGCATCCAGCAGTGCCGGCGTGGCCCCCGGACTGACCGCGAAGCTTGCACCGGCATCCGCAGACCTGCGCAGATCCTCACCGTTGAGTACCGTCCCGGTGCCCACATGGGCCTCGGGGAGGTGCTTACTGATCTCTGTAACCGCCGCCAGCGCCGCTTCGGTGCGCAGGGTCACTTCAAGCACGTTCAATCCACCAGCAAACAGTGCCCGCGCCAGTGGCACGGCATCTTCGCTGCGGTCGATCACCAGCACCGGCACTACACCGGCCTGCTCCAATATGGGTGCAAGTTTCTGTTGCATAACTCTTTCCAAAAAATACCTATTTTGTTGCCCTTTCTACGGAGACCAGTAGACAGTGACCGGAGTCTGCCCCTGCCTGAAGAGGCTGCGTACGGGCATGGCCAGCTCGTCGCTGCCGAGCAGCGCCTCGCGGTAGACACAGAGCTTCTCTTCACCGGTAATCAGCAGTTTGATATCGCGCGCGTGCAGAATTGCCGCCAGTGTGAGGGTCATCCGCTCGGTATAGTCGCCGGTAACTTTACTGGGCAGGGCGGTGATGGCACTGCATAGTTGTTTACCGGCGGGGTCCAGCGCGGCTTTTAAACCCTCCGCGTGGGGAAACAGGGAAGCGGTATGCCCGTCACTGCCCATGCCCAGCACACAGACGTCATAAGGCTGCACCAGACGACTGTAGCGGTGTTCACACTCACCCTGCCCTTCCCCGGCCGTACGGTGCTCTGTCTTCATGCCAAGCAAGGGGGCCTCCGCCGCATAGTTTTGCCGCAGGGACTGCTCGATAAACGCCTGGTTGCTGCCACTGTCGTTTTTGCCCACCCAGCGTTCATCCACCAGTGCCAGGGTGATATCAGACCAGGGCAGTGGTCGCTTGGACAGTTCCCGGTAAACCGGCTCCGGGGTACTTCCACCGGACACCAGAAAACTCGCAGCTCCCCTGTCCCGGATACCCTGTTGCAGGCCACAGGCACAGTCGTTTGCCAGCGCCTGCACCAAACGTTCCCGGTCGGGGTAAAATTTCTCTTCTGTCATCATGGTCTTGAACTCAAACTGGGCCCTGAGCGGGGCCGGCTGCCGGCTAATGTTTGCGTCACTTTCTGTCGCGACCTCATTTACTTGGCGTTAAACCAGTGGCGCCCGTCCTGCTCCAGCAGAACATCGGAGGAATCGGGTCCCCAGCTGCCGGCGCGATAGAGTTGCGGCTGGTTTTGGGTCTCACGCCAGTGCTCCACAATCGGGTCTATCCACGCCCAGGCCGCGGCCACCTCTTCCCTGTGGATAAAAAGCGCTGAGTTGTTGGCCGCGGCATCCAACATTAGGCGTTTGTAGGCGTCGCTGCGGAAGCTGTCGTAGGTGTCGGAGAGTGTCAGATTCAATTCCACCGGTTGCAGCTCCATGGACAGGCTGTCCATCTTCTTGGCCATTAACACAAGCTTGATGCTCTCTTCCGGTTGCAGCCGGATCACCAACCGGTTGGGTATCACTTCGCCGGCTGACTGTGGATATACCCGGTGTGACACTTTCTTGTACTGAATCACGATTTCCGCACAGCGCTTTTCCATACGCTTGCCGGTGCGCAGGTAGAAAGGCACTCCCGCCCAGCGCCAGTTATCGATATGTGCGCGAATTGCCACGAAGGTTTCCGTACCACTGGATGCCGCCTGTAACTCTTCCAGGTAACCCAGCACCAATTCTTCGCCCACACCACCGGCGACGTACTGACCGCGCACAGTGTTGTTATCCACTGTCTCACCCACCAGCGGGCGCAGCGCCTCCAACACCTTGATCTTTTCCGCGCGGATATTTTTCGCCGTCATGCTGTTGGGCGATTCCATTGCGATAAGGCACAGCAGCTGCAGTAAATGATTTTGCACCATATCCCGCAGGGCACCGGTCGCATCGTAAAAGCCGGCACGGCCCTCCAGGCCGACGGTTTCGGAAATACTGATCTGGATATGGTCAATGGTCTGCGCGTCCCAGAGGTGTTCGAACAGGACGTTGCTGAAACGCAGTGCCAGTAAATTCTGGACCGTTTCCTTGCCGAGATAGTGATCGATGCGAAAAATATGCGCTTCCGGGAAGTGGCTGGCGATCTTGCCGTTGATTTCGTCGGAGGTCTGCGCGTTGTAGCCGAGCGGTTTTTCCACTACCACACGGGACTGCTCGCTGATCAGCCCTTTGAGCGACAAATTCTCGCAACAGGGACCGAATACTGCCGGCGGGACAGCCAGATAAAAAATCCTTACTCTATCCCCCTCGGCACCCAGGATATCCGCCAATTGATCCCAGTGGGCATCCGGCACGGCGATATCCAGAACCACCGAGTGCAGCAGCTGGCTGAACTCCCGCCACACGGAATCACTGTACTCACCGGCGCGGAGATGGGTCTGCAGGGCTGTCTGCGCTGTCTCCAGATACAGATCCGCGTCTTCCCGACGGCGGCACACCGGCAAAATCCGACAGCCTTCGGCGAGACTGCCTTCCATGTTTGCGCGATAGAGGGCCGGTATCAGTTTTCGCAGGGCCAGATCACCGCGACCGCCAAACAACACCACATCAAAAGGGTTAACCATAGATTTTCGCTCTAATTTTCCGTTTCCTGCCCTGTGCCCTGGAGCCTGTGGGTTCAATCAATAAAGGATGCTGGCACCGCTCTCGGCACCGCTTGCCAGCGCACGCGCATTGGCGAACAGCTCGCGCCCCATACCGCGGGCATGGCTACTCAGATCCCCTCGGGCAGCCTCGCGCACAGCCAGTTCCGCCTCATCCACATGGACCACCAGGGAACCCGCCTCCGAGTCCAGTTCAATCATGTCACCATCGCGCAACCGCGCTATTGGCCCGCCTTCAGCCGCCTCGGGCGATACATGAATCGCCGCCGGTACTTTGCCGGACGCTCCAGACATGCGGCCGTCAGTAACCAATGCCACCTTATAGCCGCGATCCTGCAGCACCCCCAGGGTGGGAGTCAGTTTATGCAGCTCCGGCATACCATTGGCTTGCGGTCCCTGAAAGCGCACCACGGCGATAAAATCTCTTTCCAGTTCACCGGCCTTGAAGCTTTCCAGCAGCGCATCCTGACTTTCGAACACTATGGCTGGCGCTTTGATATGGAGCTGCTCCGATTTCAGGGCCGACACCTTGATAACACTTTTGCCGAGATTCCCTTCCAGCAACTGCAAGCCGCCATGCTCCAGAAAGGGATCACTGGCGGGCCGGATAATGGTGGCATCGCCGCTCTCCGCCGGTGTGGGACGCCAGACCACCCCTTGCCGATCCTCGCTCAGGAAGGGGTCGTGACAGTAGGGCTTCAATCCGGACTGGCCGAGAATGGTATGCACGTCGTCGTGCAGCAAACCCGCATCCAGCAACTCGCGGATCAGCAGTTGCATACCTCCGGCGGCGGCAAACTGATTGATATCCGCTGTCCCGTTGGGGTAGACGTGGCAGAGCAGTGGCACCACCCTGGACAGTTCCGCCATATCCCGCCAGGTAATCTGAATCCCCGCCGCGCGGGCCATGGCGATCAGGTGCAGGGTATGGTTGGTTGACCCACCAGTGGCCAGCAGGCCGACTATGCCGTTGACGAAAGTCTTCTCAGAGAGAATCCTGGCCAGGGGTGTGTACTGGCTGGGTTCGGTAATCTGTGCCAGTTGCCTTACCGCGGCTTCGCTCAGGGCGTCGCGCAGCTCGGTGCCCGGGTTCACGAAGGAACTGCCGGGCAGTTGCAGCCCCATTATTTCCACCAGCATCTGGTTGCTGTTGGCGGTACCGTAAAAAGTACAGGTTCCCGGGCTGTGATAAGACGCGCATTCCGCCGCCAGCAATTCCTCCCGACTGGCCTTGCCCTCGGCGTACAGCTGCCGCACCCGTACCTTTTCCGCGTTGGCAATACCGGTGGGCATAGGGCCCGCGGGTACGAATACTGCCGGCAGGTGGCCGAATGCCAGCGCACCGATGATCAGGCCCGGTACAATCTTGTCGCAGATGCCCAGATACAGGCCACCTTCAAATACATCGTGGGACAGGGAGATGGCGGTGGCCATGGCTATGACATCGCGGGAAAACAGGCTGAGTTCCATCCCCGCCCTGCCCTGCGTCACCCCATCGCACATAGCCGGCACACCACCGGCCACCTGCGCGGTCGCACCGCAGTTGGCCGCGGCCTGCTTTAATTTTTGCGGATAGGTGCCATAGGGCTGGTGTGCCGACAACATATCGTTGTAGGCGGTGACTATGGCCAGATTGGGGCCGCGGCCAGAGGCGATCAGGTTTTTCTCCCGCTCCCCGGAAGCCGCAATTGCATGAGCCAGGTTACCGCAAGACAGGTGGCTGGCTGCACGACCCTCCCGGCGCGCATGCTCCACCTGTGCCAGGTACTGTCCGCGCGTCTCTTCGCTGCGCTCGACTATACGCTCAGTTACTGCTTTTAACTTGCTGTGCACCATGTAGCATCCGCTCTGTTGTTCACTGTAGGGTGGCTTCCAGGCACTTGCGCCTGTGTGCCGAAAACCTTCGACTGGCAAGATAGTGACTGCGCCTGGACAATTTGGGCTGCCAGCTTCCCCCCTCTTACAGCAACACTATCGTCGGCCTGACGAAAATTTTTGTATTGTGATGTTCCAGGGTGACCAAAGTGGCCGCGAAATGCGCATGGCCCCCTTGATAAGATAGCGTTACCGGATTGATTCCCCCCGAACCCGGCCCCACGCGGACCCATTGCTGCCTGCCTGTTCTTCTGGCTTCTAAAGCGCCACCTAACGGATCTGCACCCAATTTGCTCGCGACAGGCGCCTTGCCCCCAGCTGGGGGTATCGGGCAGGCCACCCGAAATGGTTCATCAGAGTGCCATTATGTAGTAAAACTACAAAACATTTCAACCCATCCCCTACGAACTCAATCATCGGGGTCAGAACCTCTACTGCCCCACCCAGCAGGCCCCAGCTACCCTTCAGCCCAAGATTATCGTATCTGGCGGGCGGGGAGGCGGACTGGTCACTTATTCGCCAGCCACCCCGTTTTGAGCCCAATCGCCGCTCTTTGTCGAAAATTTGTAATAAATCTACAGCTTGTATTCAGTCAGTGCGCCTTTGGCACATCGGCCGGGAGTCCAACCCAGGTGATTGGGGACAACTTGGATTCCGCATCGGTGATCGCCCTTGTGCATGCCAACGCCGTATTTGGGCCTTTTGACTCAGGCTCCCAGCGACGACAGCGCTATCAAATTGACCGGGATCGACTATGCTTTGCCAGTGGTATCCAGGCCGGCCCATACACCAGTCGGGATATCCGGGGTCCCGCGTCGCGGAAAATCAAGTGGCAGCCATTTGCTGGTAACATACCCCAGGGAACCCCGATTAAACCGGCGCAACCTCAGACTTTGCATCGAATTAATCAGAGCTCCCTAGGCCCAGCCGGCCGACTGATCGCCGCTGCACTAACAACAGGGACAAACTCCGCCATGAAAGTAACAATCAGTGACGTCGCCGCCCGTGCCGGTGTCTCGATCAAGACGGTCTCCCGCGTCATCAACAACGAACCGTCCGTACGCCCGGCCACCCGCCGAAAGGTGATGGACTCGGTTGAGGCCCTCAACTACCAGCCCAACCTTGCAGCGCGCAACCTGGCCGGCACCCGCTCCTATACGATCGCGTTCATTTATGACAATCCCAATGCCTACTACGTCATCGATATGCAGAACGGTATTCTCGATGCCTGCAAGGCAAGGGGCTACGAGTTGCTGATTCACCCGAGCAACTTCAAGTCCACTCAGGTATACGAGGAACTGCGCAACCTGGTGGAACACTCAAGGGTGGCGGGCCTGGTCCTTACGCCGCCCTTTTCCGAACAACAACAGGTGATCGATACCCTGCAAAGTCTCGGGGTGGATTACGTACGGATTATCTCCACCTCGGCCGCCGGCGGCGACGAAGAAAACTGCATTATGGTGGACGACAGCCAAGCCGCCTTTGACCTCACCCAGCACCTGCTGCAGTACGGTCACCGGCGCATCGGCTTTCTCTGCGGCGGCGAGGAGCATGTATCCACCCAGGGCCGCCTGGACGGTTACAAGCGGGCTCTGCAGGGCGCCGGCATTCCCCTCGACGAATCCCTCATCCTCCAGGGGGAATACTCTTTTGATTCCGGCGTACAGGGCGCCAAAAAACTGCTGCATGTGGACAACCCACCCTCGGCAATTTTCGCCAGCAACGATGAAATGGCCGCGGGGGCACTGTTCGCTGCACGTCTGATGGGCATAGCGATCCCGGAACAGCTTTCCATTGTGGGCTTCGAGGACAGCCCCTTCTCCCGCCAAACCTGGCCGACACTGACCACCGCGCACCAGCCCAATAATGAAATTGCCAAATGTGCCGCCGCTCTGGTCCTGAGCAAGGCCCGCAGTAAAGGGCCCGCGGAAAGCGCGGCTGCCTCCAAAGGCGCCGGTATTGTGAGAAAGTTTACCCCGTCACTGGTGATCCGGGACTCCAGCGGCCCGGCGCCCCAAAGCCTAGACCTCGGGCAACAGAGCCTGGTCAAAGGGGCGAGATAACCCAAACTCTTGAACCGGCACTCCCAGGCTACCAGCTCCGCATCTTGTGCCCTTTTACGGCGTAAAACAGAATAAAAAGATAGGCGGGCACCGCTATCAGGTAAGCCGCCTGACCATCGCCCGTATCCGCAAAATGCCCGTACAGCGGCGGTAAGATTGCACCGCCGGAAATGCCCATGATCAGCAATGCCGAGCCCCTGGAGGTAAACTTGCCGAGCCCATCCAGCGCCAGCGGCCAGATAGCGGGCCAGCACATGGCATTGGCAAAGCCCAGTAACGCGACAAAGAATACTGCATTGGGGACTTCCGGCAGGCCCAGCAACGACAGACTGGCGGCGGACAGTGCAGTATTTTCCAGGGATCCGGTCATAACCAGTAAGGTAAAAAGGATACCCAGAATGGCAGAGATCAAAAGCGCTGTCTGCTGACTCATAAGGCGGGGAATGACGGCGGTGCCGTAAAGGTACCCCAGCACCATAAAAATCATCGTATAAGAGGTCAGAACAGCCGCATCCGCAGTATCCATTCCCGCCTGTATCCCCAGCAAGCCGATAGCGTCGCCGGCAATGACCTCCATTCCCACGTAAAAAAACAGCGCCACTGAGCCCAATACCAGCCGGGGAAATTTCATCAGCCCCCCCAGGGTTACGGTTGTCCCCTCCTGACCCTCGACAACACCTTCGTCGATGTCGGGCAGAGGCGCAAACAGCATGGCCACCGCCAGGATACCGCCGAGCAGAGCCATACCCAGGTAGGGACTGACCAGCTGACCCGCCAGCTCGTCCAGTTTCGCCTCCTTCGCCAATGGACTCAAAGCATCCAACTCGACAGTGGATATACCGCTGATACCGGACATCACCAGCACGGCAAAAACTATCGGGGCGACAATTCCCGCTCCCTTATTGAGCAACCCCATGATGCAAATCCGTACCGCCGCGGTCTCTTGTGACCCCAGCCTGACGATATAGGGGTTGGACGCAGTCTGTAGAATAGTGAGGCCTGAACCCACCACGAATTGCGCCAGCAGAAAAATACCGAACATACGACTGTAGGCGGCGGGAATAAAAACAAGCGCACCGAGCGCCACCAGCGCCAGCCCCAGCGCCATACCATTTTTATAACCCGTTTTTTCGATGATGGCGGCCATCGGCAGTGCCATAACCGTATAGGCGATATAAAAGGCGGACGCCACCAGCATGGCTTCGAAAGCGCTCAGTTCACAAATTGTCTGTAAAAAGGGGATCAGGGCACCATTAAGCCAGGTGACAAAACCAAAGATAAAAAACAAAAGGCCGATAATCACCATCGGCAATTTGCTGTCGCTTATCTCACTTTCAACAACGGCTGCTCGCATCATAAACCTACCCTTTGTTATCGTTTTTTAACTTTGGCCATCCAACAAACCTTTTTATACCCACTGTAGAGCCGCTCCGGCCGACAGCTTTCGATACCATTTTTGCCTCCGCGATTCGCTCGACCAACGGCCCGATGTTGACCGGGCAACCATGGGACGGGCCTATTGGGAAAAGACTTCCCGCCCGTCTATCCAGGTCTTTTGCACCTGTAGCTCGCTGTTGAGCAAAATATAATTAGCCCGCGCCCCTTCCTCGATGCGCCCACCCTCTATGCCCAGATACTGCGCGGGATACAGCGAAGCCATGCGCAACGCCTCGAACAGATCCACGCCGCACCAATGATGTATGTTGCGCACCGCAGCAATCATATCCAGGTGCGACCCCGCCAGCTCGCCGGTACTGGAAGTTAATTTGTCCCCCTCCCTGGTCACCACCCGGTCAAACAGAGGAAAAGACGCTTCATCGCTTCCCACCAGGGACATGGCATCGGTAACCAGCATCAGCTTGCCCCGCGGTTTGGCCTTGAGCGCCAACAGCATGGCCTCCGCACTTACATGGTGGCCGTCGGCGATCAAACCGCACCAGGCATCATCGCTGATCAGCGCCAATCCCACCATCCCCGGCTCCCGGGACTCCAGTGGAGACATGGCGTTATACAGGTGAGTAAAGCCTGTGGCCCCGGCCCTCAGAGCGGCCGCCACAGTATCGCCATCGGCGCCGGAATGACCGAGACAAACCCTGACCCCCAAAGATACCAGGCGGCGGATATCCTCCGCCGAAACATTCTCCGGCGCCAGGGTAACCATTTTCAGCCCCAGGTCCCCACGGCCGTAAAGGCGCAATTCCGCTGGGCTGAGAGGACGGATAAAACGCTCCTCGTGGGTGCCTTTTTTGGGGACACTCAGGTGCGGTCCCTCAAAATGCAGGCCCAGTACTCCCGGAACAGCATCCCGCAACGCCGCCGCCACCGCATCCGCGGCCCTTTCCATTACCGGCGCTTCGTCTGTAATCAGGGTCGGCATAAAACCCGTGGTGCCATAGCGGGCGTGTGCCGCACCCATCCTGCGCAAAGTGTCCAGAGAGGGGTCGTTATTGAACAGGGCACCGCCGCCGCCATTTACCTGCACATCGATCAGGCCCGGCGCCAACAGTCCACACAACCGCTCCGCCTCCGGCAACCCAGCTGGGTCGATAGACTGCACCCGGCCAGCGTCATCTACCACCATCGATACATCCCGGTGCAGGCGCTCACCGTCAAATAACTGCTCCACAATGTAATTTTGAGCCACTGGAATCTCCGCCTGCGGTCAGAGGGTACGGGTCACTTTTTTGAGCCCGGCGGGCTGGTCCGGGTTGATACCCCGGCTCACTGCAACATGTGCCACATCCAGGTAGAAACGCTGTAGCAGTGCCAGCGGTGCCACCCGCGGATGCACCCCCCCACTGGGCACATGAAGATTCACCAGGGTACCGCCGCGGCGCATGACGTCTGCAATCTGTTCACTGTGCACTGTGTAGGATTCATCTTCGATGGGCACATTGACCACCGTCAGCTGCCGCTCCACCAGGGTCACCGGCCCGTGCAGGAATTCCGCGCTGGAAAAGGATTCTGCGTGGATGTTGCACACCTCTTTCAACTTAAGCGCCAATTCCCGGGTAATGCCGTAGCCGGGCCCACGCCCGAGCACCACCAGGTTGTTCACATCGGCCAGGTCTTCAGGGCGCAGCTGCGGACTGGCCTCGACTGCCTGTGCCAGGGTCCCGGGCAGGGTTTCCACAGCGTCCAGCAGGTCGCTGTCCTGGGTCCAGTTCGCAACAAGCTGCAACACCGCCGACAGGGTGGCGAGATAACTCTTGGTGGCCGCCACCGCCTTTTCCGGCCCGGCCCACAAAGGCACCACCAGATCAACGACATCGCCCACGGGCGCGCTCTCGTCGTTGACCAGTGCCACTGTGTAAGCACCGGCCTGTTGGGCCATTTCAGCTAGGGCGAGAATATCGGGGCTGCGACCGGACTGTGAAATCACCAGAACCAGGGCGTCCTCGAGCTTGAGTTTGCGGCCGTAGACGCTGGATACGGAGGGAGCAGCGGCAAAGGTGGGGGTACCGGTTTCTATCTCAATAAGATACTTGGCAAAAACACCGGCGTGATCTGAAGAGCCGCGCCCCACAATCATTACCAGGCGGGGAGGCTTGCGACGCAGTCGTGCGCCCAGCTCGGCCATAATTGGTGCATTCTTCTTTAGCTGTTCATCGATACGGCCCGGCGCCTCACGGGCTTCAGATTCCATAACCGTTGTGACCATTGCCTGTCGACCTGTGCAATATTGTTGGCGACGGTAACGCCACCGTTGAAAAGACCCGGGCGCGCTGCCTAGGGCCTGTTGACACTAACCAAACAGCGCCTTGCCACCCAGCCCGGCGCTCACCGGTTTGACATTGCCTTCCTCGCGCTCCAGTTCCTGTCGCGCCAGATAAACACAACCGATCTCGGGAGGCTCCAGCGGCTCCTCCAAACGCTCAATCACCCGGGGCTCCAGCCAGCGGGTCATACTGGCGGCGAGGCCGCCAATCATCGACAGCCGCGGTGGCTCCAATTGCAGCAGCTTGTCCGCCATAGCGCTGATATAGCCGGCGCCGTCGCGCACTATCGCCTCCGCCACCGGATCGCCGGCTTCCGCACACTGAAATACCGGAATGGCCAATCGCGCATAGTAACTGGGGCACTCTCCCCGGATTCGTTCGAATACCTCGTTGGGGGTAGTCGCCGCCAACACTTTCAGCAACTCGCCTTGCAGCTGCGATTCCGGGGCCAGGCCGTCCAGAGCCATCAGGAGATACTTGACCGCTTCCAGGCCTATCCAGGCACCACTGCCCTTGTCGCCGTGAGGGAAGCCATGACCGCCGAGCAGTGTGCTCTGACCATCGACCCAGGCATAGCCACAGGATCCGGTACCGGCAATCAGCACTGCGCCGCTGCCACCGCGATGGGCACCCAGACAGGCCGAGTGCTGATCGGTGGTCAGATACATTTTCTTGAAAGGGTGCGACCAGGAAGACATCTCCTGGTAGAGTCGCGGCATATTGACCCCGGCCAGCCCCACTCCGGCGACCAGTTCGCCCAGGGTTTCTGGCGGCAGCCCGGCGTCGGCCAGTGCCAGGGTTGTGGAGCCCAATATCGAATCAAGGGTCTGGTCATAACCATGCAGGGGGTTTGCGGGCCCCGCCAATCCGGTACCAAGGACCCGATCGTTCACATCCACGATAACGGCCTGGCACTTGCTGCCACCGCCGTCAATACCGATCCAAAGCCTATCCCCGAAAGCAACCATCTGTACCGGCCCCTAAGATTTTCCAGTGCCATATGACTGATCCGGGCTCGCCGGTTGATTTACCGCAGTCCCGGGCACCTGTGTCAGTGTGCGGGTGATACTACAATATCAATGACAGCGTTGTCATACCATTTTTCGAAAAAAACGGTAAAAAGTAGTCTCGCACCATCGCACTGACCAAAAAACACACAGTGTTTTTTCAGTATAGAGACACCCGGCTGGCTGGCCTGAAGAGAGCCGCCAAGCACAACCGTTTATGGCTGAAAGGCGGATGAGCTTTGTCAACGAAGTTATGGGGCTGGTGATGCGAGTACTTCGAGCAGAGTTGCAGCAGATCGCGATTTAGGAGCCGATGGTACATCGCGTTAACCGACACAAGCTTTCCCGACCGGCACTGTCCTGCCCTCGGGCTTGTTTACTGGAATTATTAGGCCTGTGCACACTAACTGAGATAGCCGTTAATTAGTTCTGTTCCCCATTCCGAATCAGGTATTTCAGCTTGTTCATATAGGCGCTGCGGGTCTCTGCCCGTTCCGCCAGGGCAAAGGCCGCACGAAAACTGTCCTGGGAATCTTCAAATTCGCCCAACCGGTAGCGCGTCAAACCCAGGAGAAAATGGAACCTATGGTCACTGTCATATTTCCACAGAGCGCGCCGTAACTGCTTTTGTGCCCGCCGGTATTCCCCCTCTTCGTACGCGGATCGGGCAAGATAATAGAGATAATAGGGGTTTCTCTCCCGGTGGTAGCGCACCCGCCCGGCATAATAGTCCGCGACCTCAAAAGCTCCCTGACGCCGATACAGGCGCTCCAGATTGCTGAGCGCCACCAGGTTTTCCGGCTTGAACAACAGCGCCCGCTGATAGCTCTGCTCCGCCTCCTCTTTGTGCCCAAAGCGGCTATACAGCGCACCTAAATTGGACCACAGATTTGAATTTCCCGGCTGTAGTGCCAATGCCTTGCGCAGATAGAGGAAAGCCCTTTTACCGTCGCCGGCATTCATAAGCTCTACGCCCCGGTTGCTGTAGTACTGCGCCAGCACAACAACATCAGGCAGTTTGCGCTGCTCGTACACCGGGTCATAGGCGGCCAGATTGAAATCCACCACCCGGCGCCCCCGGGGGTGTTCGGACACCATGTTGATATGGCGGTAAACAACGAACGTCTGTGGATCTTCATGTCCCCATACAGGGGGCACGTCCACCTCGTTGAACGACGCCTCTACCCCGAGTTCCCGGGCCATGGCTACCATCATCAGGGTAAACGCCAGGCAGTTACCGCGCCGCTCGCTAAAAGTACCCCCGGCAGTGAGGGTGCTGTCCTGGTCGTATTCGACGTGGAACTTCTGTGTTTCAAAGGCTTCTATCAGCGCCGCCAAGCGCCGCTGTGGCGAGACATCCGGCGCTATGGTCGTCAGGAAATCGCGCATCTCCGCCGTGATTGTCATCACCGGGTCCCGCGGCAGTTCGCCGGGATCCACTGGCCGGCCGAGTATCGCGGCGCCGGACAGCAGGTGTTCCGGCGCTATCTCCACCGGTTGTTCCACCGGCATCTTGCCGGCGCAACCCGCAAAGGTGCCGGCGACGACCAGCAGGGCCGCCATTAGCGGGGTTTTCATCGTTATACATCCGCCGAATCACTATCTACCACCGCAGGGTTTACCACCATTCCCCCAGCTTGTGAACCGCAATGAGATGACCGGCAAGGTTACATTTGTAACGAGTCGCTTGAATCACTGACAGCTGGTACACTCCGGAGGTTGCTTTGGAGGCGGCCACTGTATGCGCAGTTGCGGTCCCATCGCCAATGACACCAGAGGGGGAAACCCTCTCCGCGGTCTGGACAGATAGCCGGACCAGCGAATGGGTGCCGTGCCCGAGCGCCCCTGAAACCCGGGAGCACCTCGGCGCGCCGAGGTATGCTCGATTAGAGCTATAACAACTGGAACTTCAGCTTATGTCGTCGAATACGTATCAGAACAGTGATGGCTTTTTCGGCCATCCCAAAGGACTCTCCACACTGTTCTTCACCGAAATGTGGGAACGGATGAGTTACTATGGTATGCGCGTCCTGCTCGTACTGTTTATGACCGCCAGCCTGCAGGAAGAGGGCCTCGCCTTTACCGTCGCCGCTGCAACCGCCATCTACGGACTCTATACCGGTGCAGTCTATTTCCTCGGCCTGCCGGGCGGCTGGATTGCAGACCGATTGCTGGGCGGACAACGCACCGTCTGGTACGGTGGCATCATCATCATGTGCGGCCACATAGTGCTGGCGATTCCCAGTGATCACACCTTCTTTATTGGCCTGATACTGGTTGCAAGCGGAACCGGGCTGCTCAAACCCAATATCAGCGCCCTGGTGGGCCACCTGTATCAGCCAGAGGACGTGCGCCGGGACAGCGGTTACGCCCTCTACTATATGGGTATCAACATAGGCTCCACCCTCGGCTACATCATCTGCGGCTACTTCGGTGAAAAGGTGGGCTGGCACTGGGGTTTCGGTGCCGCCGCTGTGGGTATGGCCATAGGCCTGGTTCAGTACCGCCTGACTATCGGCAACCTGGGCGATGCCAGCCTGAAACCGGAAAACCCCCTGTCACCGCAGAAAGCCAAACTGGCCTGGCGCACAATTGGCGCTGTACTGGTGGCTGTGGCATTGATCACCGGCCTGACCATGCAGGGGGTCATCACCATCGATCCCGTCACCGCGGCCCAATATGTGGCCGTAGTCTTCACCCTCACGTTTCTGGCCTATTACGCCTTCATCTACTTCGCTGGCCAGCTGAGCGGCGCGGAGAAAAAGAAACTCTGGGCCCTGTTCCTGGTCTGCGTCGCCTCCACCTGTTTCTGGTCCGGCTTCGAGCAGGCCGGCTCCTCCCTGAACCTGTTCGGTCGCGATTACACTGACCGCGTCATTGGTGCCTTCGAGATTCCGGCGTCCTGGCTTCAGTTCGTCAACCCCATGTTCATTATCCTCCTGTCCCCCTTCTTTGCGGCGCTCTGGATCAACCTGGGCAAGCGTATGATGGACCCCTCCTACGGGATGAAGTGCGCTATCGGCCTGGTCATCATGGGCAGTGGCTTTGTGGTGATGTTCTTCGCCGCCCAGTATGCCGCCCAGGGCCTGAAAGTGGCCCCCTACTGGCTGATCACCACTTACTTTCTGCACACAGTGGGCGAACTGTGTCTGAGCCCGGTAGCCCTGAGTGCCGTCAGCAAGCTGTCCCCCCGCCGTTTTGCCGGCCAGATGATGGGGGTCTTTGTACTGACCTACTCCATCGGCAACATCTTCTCGGGTTTGCTGGCGGGGCACTTCGATCCGAACAACATCTCCGAGCTGCCCAATCTGTATCTGCAGATCAGCCTGTTTATCATCGGCACCGGCATTATCCTCTCGCTGATCGCCCTGAAATCCAAATACTGGGAAAGCAGTGATAGCGCGGCTGAAGAAGGCGGTTCTCAAATGGAGGCCAAGGCCTGATAAGCCGCTCGCTCAAATTACTCCTTCTGCAACAAAAAGGCCGCCCGGATCAACCGGGCGGCCTTTTTTATCGCAACTATTAACCCGGCAATCTAGCAGGCTGTTGATTTTGTCGCCTGAGAACATTGGGTTAGATACAATACGGAAAACGATAACCCACAGAGGATTTTGGTTCAGTGCGCGGTATGGATGTTTTTCAGGAGTCTCTTTTCACAACAGTGCAGTTGGAATCGTT